>CALHAB010000095.1 GCA_937934185.1 uncultured Ignavibacterium sp.
AAGGATCCATCCGCAATATCTTGTCCATAAAGATCATACCTATTATTTCCAACATAGTTAAATTGCAATGGAACATCAAACCATTGAGCATCATTCGGTGGTGTTGGGGGTGGATCGTAACACCTTGATATCTCAACAGAAATATTTTCACCTTGTGCCACACCATAAAAATTATGTGCTCTTGTTCCCCAATTACAAAAACAAGACGCGCTGCCACAAACAAATGGTGGCCAGCAGCCATCTAATTGAGTCTGCCCTCCGGCCGTTCGTGTAATTTTAATTGCACCACTGGTCCAGTGATTCCACTGACAAGGAATTTCTGAATAAACTCGCCCATAAAATGGCATTACAAGACTAACACTTTCTGTTCCTTTATAAATTCCCGTATCATCCAGCACAATCTCATCTTTTATTACTACCTGAGAGTACATACTCAAATTAAAAATTATAATTATAACGAAATCATTCAAGCGGAGCGAACAGGAGTTCGCTCCCTGCAACTTTAAAATGCAACCAGAGGTTATAATTACTTTATTAGCATCATTTTCTTTACATCAGTAAAATTACCAGCAGAAATTTTATAATAATAAACTCCGCTTGGTAAATCAGAAGCATTGAATTCAACTTTGTAAATGCCAGCTTCTTTTATTTCATTTACTAATGTTGCGACTTCGTTTCCTAATACATTATATATTTTTAATGTTACAAGATTCCTCACTCCGTTCGGAATGACAAATTCAATCGTAGTGGCTGGATTGAATGGATTAGGGTAGTTCTGATTCAAAGCAAATTTATCCGGTGCAGAAATATCAACTTCAATTTCATTTGAATATTCAAATGTTCCGTCAAAATCAATTTGTTTTAATCTGTAAGCATATTTACCCGCTGAAAGATTTCTATCAATAAAAGAATAACTCTGGGGTTCGGTGGTTGTTCCTTTTCCATTAACAAATTCAACCATCTGCCAGGAAGGATTATTCGCTTCGCTCATGATGACAGAGCGCTGGATTTCAAAACCACGATTATTAGTTTCAGTTGCTGTTGACCAGCTTAGCTCGACATTGTTTCCATTTGCGATTGCCGAAAATGTGGTTAGCTCAACAGGAATAAGTTCATCAAAATCTACATAGTTGATATACTGAGCATTTATTCCCGAAACAATAGTTCTGACTAAAGTATTTGAGGTTGTTATTTCGTGCACACCTGATCCGTTGGTTACGATATAATTTCCATTTGGTAATTTATAACCTCCGCGTAAACCCGTTACAACATTGTAAGAAGCTAACAGTGTACCAAGGGAGTCATATACATAAAGTGCTGATGGAGAGGAAAATCCTGCTACAGTAACATTTCCGTTATTTTCAAGATGAATTTGTTGCGGAAATGCAATTCCAGAAGGGACAAAATCGTTCAGATAATTTCCATTTAAATCATAACGATGCACTTTATTGCTTGAGCTTCCATCAACAAGAACATCATTGCTTCTGAAAACTATGTCGAATGGGCTATTCAAGCCGCCGGAACCAGCCGTAATAAATTGTCCGATATAATTTCCTGACTGATCAAATTCAGCTATAGCATTCTGATTCCCGCCGCTGCCAACAGTAACAACAAGATTACCGTTAAGTCTGTAATTATGCCCTCTTATATTATCTAAAATAGCATTGTTAACACCTCCGGCAGGAGCAAAGAATCCAAGATATACCCCATTGGTATCAAATTTTTGAACGAGATCACTTAACTGATCAGATACTGATATGAAACCGTGAGGAGCTAATAATGCCTGTTTGGGGGATTGAAGCGGACCAGGGGCAACAATGAAATTTGCGTCAATCAAATTACCTGTGTTCGGATCCAGTTTGAGTACTTTATCTGCAGTCCAATCCGGAATTAATAAATACTTGCTGCCTGTTGTTCCTTCAGGTCTTGCAGAAACATTATAGCCAAGCTCAGGATTTTGTGTAGCTTTCTTAACATAATTTAGTCTTGCTGATGAAAGGTCAAATCTGCTTTGGATTTGCTGCCAGGTTAAAACTTCTGCATTATCATAAATATCGAGAAGGTTATTAATAACAGCAAAAACAACACGATCATTTTGAATTGCCCGGGCTTCCATAAAAATTCCCTGCGGCAAATAAATAGAATGAGGAATATCAAGCTGTGATGTTATTTCTCTTGCTTCAAAGATCATATCTGGATTTTGTTCGGTAATCCGCATTAGTTCCTCAAACGAATATACAGGCTCGTACTGCGGATAAAGCAAGGAAGTAAAGATTAAAAACACAAAGAAAATTTGAAAAATTTTGAACATAGCATCTCCTTTAATTTGATTGGATAATAAGTTGGTTAGGTTTCTGAAACAATATTGGAATTTTCCAGATATATGTCAAGGAAAATTTTAGAATTTTCTGATTTCACGATAACGAAAACAGCTTACCAGATGATCATTCACCATTCCTGTTGCCTGCATATGAGCGTAGATGATTGTTGAGCCGACAAATTTGAATCCGCGCTTTTTCAAATCATCACTGATTTTATCGGAGAGTTCTGTTCGTGCCGGGAGTTCTTCCAAGTATTTGAATTTATTTATGATTGGTTTATTGTTAACGAAACTCCAGATGTATTTGTCAAATGTTCCGAATTCTTTTCTTATCTGAATAAAAGCTTTTGCATTAGTTACTGCTGCCTGAATCTTCAGCTTATTCCGGATTATTCCTTCATCTTTCATTAAAGAATTAATTTTTCTTTTATCATAATTCGCAATTTTATTGAAGTCGAAATTATCAAATGCATTTCTGAAGTTCCTTCTTTTGTGAAGGATTGTCCTCCAGCTTAGTCCCGCCTGAAAACCTTCGAGCAAAAGGAACTCAAAAAGTTTTCTGTCATCGTGTACAGGAACTCCCCATTCTTCATCATGATATTTAATCATTAATTCATCATCTTTTGGCCAGGGACATCTTGTCAGACTTTTCATTTATTTTCAGAATACTTTCTTTAATGTGCTATTCAGCTCATTAAGTTTGTCAGCATTGATAAATACCTCACTGAATACTTCTCTAATCAGTTCTTTGTCAACTCTGTTAAAATCCTCTTCGCGCGGGAAAATACAAACACCACCCAAATCAATTGCGGCAGGACTGACAAGTAACTTACTTTCTCCTTCTTCAAAATAGTGATGTGAGCGATGCTTTGCCCGAAGAAATACAATCACTCTCCAGCCAAATTCATCATCATAAAATGAAACTATGTTCATCAATGGTTCCTGATTCTCCTTCATTAAATCTGCATAAGCATTATAAAATTTTTTAAAGGAATTAATCAGTAAATCTCTTTCACTGCTTTCAAATAAAATAAATTTCCTTAAGCCATCATCAACTGTCTGTATTAAAAGATTTTCCTTATCAACCACAACTGAACCATATTCGTTTGCGATCAAATCAGTTTCATCATCAATCGGTATAAAGAATTTGTTTCCTGCCTGAAAGTGCAGATGATCCGGCGCAGATGCTCCACATCGTGGTCCATTGTAAATTACGGTAAAATATTTTGATAAATCTTTACTGAAGTCGAGCAAATCAGGGAATGTGTCTGATATTCTTTGCGGTTGATGAATTGTATGTGTTAAAGTAAAATGAATTGGAAAAATCGGATAAGGATTGACGAGTATAATGTAAGCATCATTGTATAAAATACCCTTTTGCTCAGCCGGAAGATTTTGTTCGCATAAAAAACATTTTCTTTCCTGAATTGATTCCGGATCAACTTTAGCAGAAGTGGATATTATTCTGCCCGGGTTAAACTGTGCTTTGATTGAAAATCCTTCGAACTGAAATTTTTTAACTTTGACACTCTTTAGCTGTTCATAGTTATCACGACAAAGTTTCCAGTCATTGCACTGAAGTTCAAAAAGATATTTTGATGCATCTGCTATTTCATTCCTGGAAATTAATTCTTCCAGAATTTGATTCTTATAAACGCGATGCTCCATTATTTTTTCTCGTTTGAAATGGTTTTTTGATAAAGAGAAATGGTTTTATTCATAATCACATTTATATCAAATAATTTGATTGCTCTTTGTCTTGCATTTGTTCCCAATTGTTTTCTCAACTCAGAATCATTTATCAGAACTTCTAGTTTGTTTGCAAGGTCATCAGCATTTTTTGTTTCAAACAAAAGAGCAGTTTCACCATCAACTGCAATATCAAGCACACCGTCCGAGTTTGAACATACAGATGGCAATGCCATGGAGTGAGCTTCTGCCAGAGCAATTCCGAAAGCTTCTGCATGAGAAGGAAAAACAAATATGTCCATTGCTGCCAATACATCCGGCGTATCATTTCTGAATCCTGCAAAGATTAAATTTTTCAGACCATAATCCTGAGCAAGTTTTTTAATCGAGTTTGCATAATCATCTTCACCACGACTTGCTTCACCTACGACGATAAATTTCAGATTATTAAATTTATCCGAAAGTGTTTTGGCTGCCAACAAAAATTCTTCGTGACCTTTGCCCGGACTAAAGCGGGCAAGCATTCCAATGAGTAATTCGTTATCAGTAATAGAAAATTCATTCCTGATTTTTTTTCTATCTGCTTTTTCAGGATTAAATTTTTCAGTATCAATTCCATTAAAAACAAGTTCGATTTTATTTTCATTAAGCGGAGTTGTTTCAATCAGATTATTTTGAATTACACGGCTAATTGCAAATGCTTTTGTAACTCTGTTGTATAAAAATCTGTGCAGAAAATCTTTTTTTACTATGAACGAACCTACCTGCTTTGTAAGGAAAAGCGGAATATGTGATTTAATTATTTTAAGTGCAGGCACAAGTATCCACAAATCTTTTGATGCTTGCGTATGTATTAATCCGAATTTTCCTTTTCTGATGAGATAAGCAACGCGCATTACTGTAAACGGATGAAAATAACCTGATGCTTTCACAGGATGTGTGATTACTCCTGAAGTACAAGCTTCAACATGAATTCTTGATTCTTTAAGGCAGAGAAGTTCAACATGAATATTCCTTTTGAGAAGCTCTTTCACAAAAGTGAGAGTAATCATCTCCATTCCACCCCAGCTTTTAGACAGACAGGAATATAAAACTTTCATTGTGCCTAACTATAAATCCTTTTAATCTGAGCATTAGGGAAATAATGAACAAGTATTTCATCAAACTGATAACCCTGCTCTGCCATTACTGCTGCACCGATCTGACATAATCCAACACCGTGTCCCCAGCCGGCTCCGTGTAAAACAAATTTCTGCGGAACTCCGTTTTCAATATTTCCCTTCTCAACATAAAAAGCACTGCTGTAAAGATGACTTGGAGAAAGGACTCTTCTGATTTCCAGTTCTTTACCAATTACAAGCGACTTTTTGGTTCCGACAATTTTCAGTTTAATCAATCTTGCCGAGTAACCTCTTTCTATTGGAATTAGATCCATTATATCACCGAAATCAATTCCAAGTTTTTCTTTGATAAGATTACTCAATTCATTCTGCGAATACTCAACTTTCCAGCGATAGAAATCTTTTGTCTCCTGATCATAATCAAGTAAAATCTGATTTAATATTTTCGGATCAGTTGTATTGCAAAAAGCAGGTGGATTTGATTTAATCCATTTAACCGCATTTTCTTCTTTTGTCAAATCAAGATCAAGATTTTCAGGTTCGAATTTATAATCAATAACCGGCTGCAAATAATTATATTTAACAGGTTCCCAAACATTCTCATATGCTTCACTCATTCCTCCACAGGATTTTGAATATCTTGTATCGCAAATTTCACCATCACTTATCAGAACAATTCCTCTTGTATCCTTAATAGCTTTTTTAGCAGTATCAGTTGTAACCTTCGTTACGCCCTGAAATCTCTGGCAATGGTCGTCGGCACAAACATCAAACAGTGTATGTGCTTCACGACCATACCAGGTAATTAATTCTTCATCTGTTCTTACAGGTTGAAGTGAAGTGTCTTTCTTCTTTTCTTTTTCCTTGTTCTGAAGTTGAGCGAGCAGCCAGCTTCGTGCTACAACAGCTTGAGAGCGCAGCAAGTTAATTGAACACTTTGCACTCATCTCTGAAGATATAACGCTTGTCAGATAAGCTTCTACAGGAAGATAGTTTATCGCAGTAAGCTGATTACCATTTTTGATTATTTTCAGAAAGTAATTGAACCGCTGCTTCTCTCTTCTTTCCCAATGAAACTTAACACCGATTATTACATCGCGAAGTAAAAAACTTTCAGAGACCGGATCAGAAGGTTCGAATATTATTTCATCATCGGCTTCAAATTTAATGTTGCTTCCTTCGCAAACGATTTTATTATTTTTCAGCTCAGCAGTAAAAACGCCGCTTAAGGTTTTGTTGGTTGCTATAGAACCGAAATCACCATAAAGTTCAAATTTAATTTTATCGTCAGTAAGAATACCGACATTCAGCCAGGGTTCTGTGTCAAACTGCATATTAAAATTTCTTTTTTCTTTGATTCAAAATTACTGATAATCAGTTAAAGATTTTTGGACTTCTCAGGTTTTCTTGGCAAAATATTGTGATTGGCATTAACTTGCTTACCACAAAAAAACAATTGTTTTATGCCAAGAGAAAATATTTCAATTATTGGATTCCCAATGGACCTCGGCTCCGGCAGAAGAGGAGTTGATATGGGTCCCTCTGCATTAAGAATTGCTAATCTCGAAAGGCGGCTCAGAAACCTTGGATATAAAGTTGAGGATTTAGGTGATATAAAAATCAGAATTATGGAAAAACAAAAAGTCGGAGATCCTAAACTCCGGTATTTGAATGAAGTTTTGAAAACATCATTAACCCTTGCAAGGACAGTTGAAAAAGTTCTTGATAAAGGAAACTTTCCTCTTTGCATTGGTGGAGATCACTCAATGGCTATAGGAACTATTGCCGGGATTTCTTCTCATTGCAGAAAAAATAAAAAATCACTTGGCGTTATCTGGATTGATGCACACGCAGATATGAACACACACGAAACAACTCCGAGCGGAAATATCCACGGAATGCCTCTTGCTGCTTCACTGGGACTTGGGCATCCTTCATTAGTAAATTTTTATGGATTCAAACCTAAACTTAAACCAGAACATTGTGCGTTAATTGGAATCAGAAGCGTTGATTTTGAAGAGAGAAAAAATATTCGCAAACTTAATCCAACAGTTTATACAATGAGCGATGTTGATAAACTTGGAATTCACAGAATTATATCAAGGGTGCTGAAACAATTCCGTCAGCAGGTTGATCATATTCATGTTAGTTTTGATGTTGATAGTGTTGATCCTTCAATTGCACCGGGAGTTGGAACTCCGGTTAAAGGTGGTTTGAATTATCGTGAAGCTCACTTACTTATGGAAACAATTGCTGAGTGCGGCTGTATGTCTTCACTTGAAATTGCCGAAGTAAACCCAATTCTGGATGTTCACAACTCAAGTGCTGTGTTTGCCGCAGAACTTATTGCCTCAAGTATGGGACAAAGAATATTGTGAGAAATATTAAAATCGTTTTTGCTGTTATTGTATTCCTTCTTGCCGTTCTGTTATTTCTTGATTTGATTGGGGCAGCTGACTTCTCTCTGATTGAACTTACCTCCTACACTTTACTTGTTGCAGGCGTAAGTCTTTTATTCAATTCATTTACTGAATCAAATAAAGGTGGAATTTTCGCAGGAAGTTTTATTTTTCTTTCGGGAATTGTGCTTGCAGTTGAATCAGCATTTACAATCTGGAATCCGACAAGAATGATATTCCCTTCTATATTTATAATCAGCGGAATATCTCTTCTTTTCGTCTATTTATCCGATACAAAAAAACTTGTTTTTTTATTTCTGTCTTTACTTTTGTCGGCTGTCGGAATTTTCTATTTATTTAACAGAATAAACTTTAAAGTTTATGTTTTTATTGAGGCAATAGGACAAATTTTACTGAGATTCTGGTTTGTGATTGCTTTGATTGCCTTGATAGTTTACATACTTACAAAAAGCAATCATCAGAATAATGATTATAGAAATTTGGAATGATATTCCGGATTTTGATATAAACTTCCCAGAGGATTTGATTTCTTGATTGTATCAATTTCCTGTTCAAGCTTTTTAATATCAGCAGTAAACTTGAAGAATAAGAAAATAGACAAAGCAAGCAGAATAGCACAAATTATAATCAGTGAGATTATGCTTCTAAAGAGTTTTGCTTCTGATTTATCAACTTTGCGCCTGATTGCTTCAATATCCATCTGAAAAGATTTCTGTAATTTTTCAGCAACAGTTCTTGATGTTATATCTGCGAATTGTGAATCATTGTAAGGATGCTCAACTTTTACTGATCCCGCATAAGACTCAACAACATTTGTAGTCTCTTTGGGTTTTGGTTCTTCGTATTTAATATCTTCGATTTCCTCAGTGAATTCTTCTTTGAATTCCGGTTCAGTAAAGCTTTCAGCTTGCTGTGGAAAAGTATCACTCTTTAATTCCTCAGTTGGTGGTTCCGCAATTTCTGTATCAAATAATTCTTCAGAAATTATTTCCTCCTCTACAGAAATATCAGGCACATCATCTGTCTTCGTTATATCTTCAGCCAGGTAACTTTCAGGAATTGGAGCGTCAAACACTTCAGGTTTTTCGATTTCTATTTCATCGGCAGGTTTTTCAACTAAAGTTTCTTCAGAAATTTCTTTGGATAAATCTTCAACCGGCGCTATCTCTGTTTTAATTTCTTCATTTATCTCTGATGTGTCTTCAATTACAACTTCAGGCATTTGGGCTTTTAGTTCAGCCTCTCTTTTAGCCCGAAGTTCTTCCTCGATTCTTTTAAGTCTTAAAGCAACATTATCTTTAACTGCATCGCCGGGATTTATTATCTCAAGCGAAAACGGAATTAAAGCACATAAAGTTTGGTATGAAGCTAACTCAAACTGAAGCTCGCTGTCAAACTCAAGAAGTTCTTTGAGTTCGTTTAATTCATTTTCATCCAAACAACCGAGAGCTGCTGCCTGCAAATATTCTTTAGCTTCAATTCTGTCCATACTAAACTTCCTCTGAATTCATTTTTTCTTTCAGGCTATTAAGCGCTACTTTTATTTTTGATTTAACAGTCGGAAGAGGAATTTTGAGTTTTGCTGCTATTTGGCTTTGAGTCATTCCTTCAAAAAATGCAAGTTGCAGAACATATCTCTGTGCTTCTGTAAGTTTTGAAATTGCAGATTTTAACTGCTCGCTTTTTTTTAACGCTTCATCAAATCCGAATTCATTATAATCATAAATAGTTGGAATGATGAATGTGTTTTCATAGTCATCATCATAATCAGTTTTGGCGGTTCCATTTTGTCTTCTTAGAGTATCAACTGCTTTGTTTTTGGTGAGTAAAACAATCCAGCTAAAAACATTTTTATAATCAAAATTGTAGAAATTTGTTTTTTGCCAGATTATGACAAAAACATCAGCAAGAACCTCTTCGGCAAGCTTATCATCTTTAACAATTCTTTTTATAAGTGTGAAAAGCAGAGGAGAGTATTTATCATATAAAGCTTCAAGTGCTTTGGAATCGCGTTTCAGGACTCTTTGCAATAATTCGTAATCATTTGAATTTATTTTGTTCAATTGTGCCAATCCCATTATATGATATTTTTCCTGTCGAAAAAGTACAAGTATCAGCTTTAAAAATCAATTTTGTTCTGTTTTATTTTTTATATGTTATGTCTTTTCAGAACATCTTCAGGAATTCTAACCGGTCTGCCGGAAGAGAGTGAAACAAATGTATAAACAATATAACCTTCTGCGGCAACTTTGTTGGTTTGTTTGTTACTAATCCAGAAATTAATAATTACCTGAGCACCACTCCATTCCTTTATCTGTGTTTTTACAACTGCAATATCACCGAACTTTAATGCACGCTTGAACTCAATATGAGCTGTGCTTGCATACCAATTATATCCTTGTTCAAGATATTCTTCCATTGGAAATTTATAATTATCGCGCATCTGAATGTAGCGAGCTGTCTGAACATAATCCAGATATTTTGAGTTATGAACATGATTGTTCATATCTATATCATCTGGTCTTACAATTATTTCGGTTTCGAATGAAGATAATTCTTTTTTTGTTTCCATAATTTTTTAGTTGTTAAAAAATCTTTTTGATAATTAAAGCTTAATAAAGTTTTCGAGAAGTTTTAATCCGACCTCACCTGATTTTTCAGGATGAAACTGAACTCCGAAACATAAATTTTTTTGTATGACTGAGGTAAATTCAACTTTATCCTTTTTGCTTTTTGCAATTGTATAATCACTCAAAGGTAAATAATAAGAATGATGAAAGTAAAAGCCGGACTTATCTGGAATATCTTTGAAGAGAGGACAATCTTTTACTAATTCAACTTTATCAAATCCTTTATGAACAGCATTCTGTTCTGAATTTTCAAACTTTACAACATTTCCCGGAAAAATTCCGAGGCAAGAAAGATTTCCTTCAGAAGTATGCTCACACATTATCTGCATTCCAAGACCGATTCCAAGCATTGGTTTATCTATAATAATCCTGAGTACAGAAAAAAAATTAAGAAGGTGAATTTTTTTCATCACATTTTTTGCACTGTCTGCGCCCGGGAAAATTATTTTATCAGCACGACAAATTTCTGCTTCATTAGATGAAACTATATAATTATTAGTAAGCCTGCTTAAAACCTCAGCAACTTCTTTGGAATTGATATCGCCAAAATCTACGATTGTTATCATAATTTTAATTTTTTGTCGGGACAAAATTCAGCATTTCTTTTCTCCCGAGCAATCCTATATTTTGAACCAGACGAAAAGATAGTATGTTATGACGATGTTAACCTTAGTTAGTATGACATAAAATGAAATTAAAAACAGACATAATGCTACTTATAATAATTTTTGTATCAGTCATAATTTTTGCTTGCGAGAGCACAGTTCCCCAAAATAATCAGGAAAAAATAATGGACAATCAAACCCAAAATAATTTGGATATTGCAACATTCGGTTCAGGATGCTTCTGGTGTACCGAAGCAATTTTTGAAAGAGTTAAAGGTGTTCAAAAAGTTATTTCAGGATACTCCGGCGGCACAACAGAAAATCCGACTTACAAAGAAGTCTGCACTGGTACTACCGGACACGCAGAATGCACACAGATTTATTATGACCCTTCTGTTATAAGTTACGATGAATTGTTAGAGATATTCTGGAAAACTCACGATCCTACAACATTAAACAGACAAGGTAATGATATAGGCACTCAATACCGTTCCGTAATCTTCTATCATAATCTGGAACAAAAAGAAAAAGCCGAGTATTACAAGAAAAAATTAGAAGAAGAAAAAATCTGGGATAAGCCAATCGTAACAGAAATTGCTGAGTTCAAAAAGTTTTATCCTGCAGAAGATTATCATCAGAATTATTATGATAATAATCCTTACCAAGGTTACTGTGCTTTTGTCATCACTCCAAAGATTGAAAAGTTCGAGAAAATTTTTAAGGATAAGCTGAAAAAGTAATCAAAAGGACATAGTTATAGCTTTACATCTGAAATTTATTTCAGGTAAAATCCTGCAGAGAAAAATCCTACCCAATGTCTTAGTGAGTAAAATCAAAGTAAAATTTTGATGAAACTGATTAGACTTTTTATTTGATTCATTTTTCAGGACTTAAATACCACAATTTCTGTTAAATGTCCTCCTCTATTAGTTATTACTCTTCAGAAACCCGATTTTGCCACGCATTAAAAAATTTTTTTTAATCACCTTAAAAAGGTCTTGACAAAATGATATTATTATGATATCATTACGATAGCAATTTTAGAAAGGAGTGTAAAAATGGAAAAAATAGCAGAGAAAAAAGCAAATAAACTAAACGGCTTTTTAATGCTTTTGGTTTTATTTGGTTTAATAGTAGTTGAATACTTTCTCATAAAAGAAATGATATTCACTCAGAACCCAGGACTGTTATGGTACTTTATTCCACTTCTAATTGTGATTATTTTAATTCTCAGCGGATTTGTTGTTGTACAGCCGAATGATTCAAGAGTGTTAATTTTATTTGGAAAGTACACAGGAACAGTAAGAACTTCGGGCTTCTGGTTTGTCAATCCATTCACAGTAAGAAAAAAAGTTTCATTGAGAATCAGAAACTTTAACAGCCAGAAAATAAAAGTGAATGACCTTCACGGAAATCCTATTGAAATTGGTGCAGTTGTAGTCTGGCGTGTTATTGATACAGCAAAGGCAGTTTTTGATGTTGAGAACTACGAACAGTTTGTTGATGTTCAAAGCGAAACAGCAATCAGACAACTCGCTTCTGAATATCCTTATGATGTTGATCAGGAAGATAAGCCCAGCTTACGCGGAACTCCGCAGGAAATTGCTGAGAGTCTTAAAAATATGCTTCAGTTAAGACTTGAAGTAGCAGGAGTTGAAATAATTGAAGCAAGAATTTCTCATCTGGCTTATGCACCTGAAATAGCACAGGCAATGTTGAGAAGACAGCAGGCACAGGCAATAATTGCAGCAAGAACAAAAATTGTAGAAGGTGCTGTTGGAATGGTTGAAATGGCATTGAAAGCTCTCAGTGAACAAAACATCGTAAAACTTGATGAAGATAAAAAGGCTACTATGGTAAATAATTTAATGGTTGCTCTCGTCTCTGAAACAGAGGCACAACCAGTAATTAATACAGGAACTCTTTATCAATAAAAGATGATAAAACTATCTGAATACCTTGGTAAAAATCTTCTGATCCGACAGAAGTCATTCTGGAAAAGAGAGTTTGAGTTCCTCTCTGATAATGAAATAATTGGCGAGATGAAATATCCCAAATTTCTGAGTGAACAGGTTGAGTGTAAAATTGGAAATGAAAAATTCATTTTTAAAAGATCGCATATGTTCAGCAATGTGGTTGAAATAAGAAAACAAGGATATGAACTTCCGATTGCTAAAATGGATTCGAATTTTTTTGCCACCAAAGGAATTCTTGATTTGCCGAGAGGTAAGAAGATTAGTTTGAAGTTTGGCTTGCTAAACAATCGGGCAGAAATTTATTTGGGTGAAAGCGATTTATTAGCAACGCTTCATTATAAAATCGCATTTAAAGAAAAGTGTGATGTTGTAATAGAAAAACGATCAGAAATTCTGGATGAATATCCGTGGATAATTTTACTTGCTTTTTACTTTATCCAGTTAAAAAGAAGAAATACTGGTATTACTCATTAGAAATTAAGATATGGCAGAGAAGAAAAAATTTTTATTAAGAATTGACGAGAAGATTTATGCCGCCCTTGAAAAGTGGGCGGCTGATGACTTGAGAAGCATAAACGCCCAGATTGAATTTATTCTTACCGAGGCCTTGAAAAAATCCGGTAGAATGCCTCAAAAAGATGATAATGAAGATAAACCTTCAAATCCAAACCCTTAATTAACAAGTCACAATTTTATCAATCAATTAATTACAGAAATTGATTAAGTTTGTTGCGAGAAATATTATAAGGAGGAAAAATGAGAATATTTGCCGCTTTAATTTTAACAGTAATAATTTCAACAGCGTGTTCGTCATTAAAACTTAGTCCGGCTGAATTCAGCTGGCCGATTGAATCAGTTATGAAAATAGACAAAGACGGTTTTGTAAAAGAAGACCGTTACTCTTTTTCTTTTAATACCAAAGCACTTTTCATAGAAGAGATGCA
This sequence comes from uncultured Ignavibacterium sp., assembly GCA_937934185.1. Lineage (GTDB taxonomy): Bacteria > Bacteroidota > Ignavibacteria > Ignavibacteriales > Ignavibacteriaceae > Ignavibacterium. The sequence goes on from CALHAB010000095.1 coordinate 13,706, forward strand.
GGATTCAATGGCTTATCAGGGAAAAGATCTAAGAATTATAAGAAATCAGGATGGATACTATTTTATTACATCAAAGGCATTTAAGAATGTTTATATCTTTCAGCCGGCAGAAGCAAGTCTTGAGCTGAAGGAAAAAGTATTAGTCTCAGAAAATGGTTTGAATAATCCTTTCTTAAATCAAAGGAATCCTTACATTGAATTGGTTGATGGAGATTATAAAGTTTATCTGACCAGCGAAGGTATTTACGGAGGTGCAAAATGAAAAAGCTAATTATGATGAATTTGTCTGTCATTCTAATTGCATTTAATCTTTTTGCTCAATCAGATTATGAGATTGTACAAAACTTTAAAAATCGTTATCAGCAGTTTGAGCAGCAGATTAAAAATGCTGTAACAGTTGAAGATTTGAACAACTTAAGAGGCGAGATTGAAAGATTCAAAAATGAATTTTCAACTTACAAAGAACTGCTTGATAAAAGTCTTTATCCGGATAATTTTGAAAAGTCTTTCGATAAACTCGGCAATTCACTTGTTTTAAGAAAAACTGATTTTGTTCAGATAGAAACTTTACAAACAGAAGTAGTAACACTTCGCTCAGAAGTTGATGAGCTGAATAAAAAGAATGCTGAGTTGTTAAATCAGATTCAGCTTCTTGAAGTGCAGCGCAAAAAAGATGCTGAAACCATCGCCAAATTAGAACAGCTTGTCAGTGAATTAAGAGCTTCGTTGAAGAAAAGAGATGAACTTGTTTATGCAATAATAGATAGTTTATCCCCAAAACTTTCAGGTGATGTATCTGCTTTAACACAAAAGGAAAAGGAACAGATTATCGCAGAAACTGAGAAAAAGAATGTTCTTTATGTTGTTAAAAAATCGCTTCGTGATAATACCAGATTTCTTGAAGTTACAACTTTAAAACCTGAAGACTTAAAAGATGTTAAAGAGCAGCAAGCAAACTTTGTTTCGATGTGGCAGAAAGTGGGACCCAAACTTGTTGATGTTTATGCCGGCAGAAAAGACAAAGCACAAGAGCTAAAAGATATTGATGCATTATTCACAAGCTGGAAAACTGGTATTCAAAGAGAAGCATGGGAATCTATCCGGGAAGATTTTGCTTTGAATAATATTAATCTCCAAAGTTTTTACAACGGTAATGAGTTTACAGAAATTATAACTTCATTCATTAACGATGAAATAAAAAGTTATGGTGTAAAAAGCAAAGAAGAATCTCAACGAATTTACAATGTATTTGTTGACAGCGTTTGGTATAAAACCGTATCTAATGAATGGATGCCTTATCTTCTTGAGAATAATATGATAACCTCACAGCAAAAGGAAATCATTGAAAAGAAAATTGCAGAATGGAAAGAAGTAATTTCACCAAAAGATTTAACACTTCTTTATGTTGGTGTTGGAGTATTAATCGTGTTGATAGTTGCATTTTTCTTACTAAGAAAAAAGAACGGCTCTAAACCTGCACAGAATACTAATTAGAAAACAAATTTGAATCTTAAATCAGGCGACTTCAGGGTCGCCTTTTTTATAATAATTCAATGCTGATTAAACTCTTTGAACTGTTGGTAACCCTGAGTAAACATCAACCGAGTGTGTTATAAGATCAACGAATGTTTTAATTCCCATCAGGAGAATAATTACAAATAAAGAAGTGTCTGTTTTAAAGAAGGAACCGGACGCAGCTAAAAAGCCTCCTAAAATGATCGTTAAATGCATTGGTATAATTCTGAAATAAGGAATAAACATAACTGTGCCGAGATTCGGGATCTCATCAGTTAAAGTTGTTTGTTCTTTATAAAATTCAACTCCGTAGTTTACGAGAAAAACAAGCGCAGTAAAGAAAAGATAAAATCCTCCCGCAGAAGTTTTTTCTTCGCTTAAAATTATAGGAAAGGTTCCAAGAAAAACGGCGTAAACTATATGAAAAAATCCGTAATGAAATAAAAAAAAGATTGCCGTAGTGACTTTAGTTGCTTTTGTTGGAAGAACTTCTTTTTCATTTATTTTCATACCATCTACAGAAAAATTTTTTAGCATAAGGATTCTTAAAAAATTAAAAATTCCAATGATTACACTCTGAATCCAGTAAATCCACATAACTTCTGTTGCACTCAGATTATCAATCACTGCAAAAACTATCACGGCAAGGTTAGAACCAATTACGCCCCACGAGGCTGGTTTACTAAAATCAACATTGCTCCAAAGTTCTCTGAAAGAAATTTTTCTTTTGGTTTTTACTGATTTCAATTTCCTGTGCTTTCATTCTTTTCGGGATTTATGTTTTTTCTTTTAAGATAATCCAAGATAAAATTGTAGTTAGATTCATCTTCTCCGATTATTTCCGGAGCAATGATACCCGGGATACAAAAATTCTTTTCAAGCATCAGCCGGGCAACTGCAGTGCAGGTGTAACCAGTTGTTCTGGCCATAGAAGTTGTTTGAGTTTTTTCATCATACTCATCATAAAGATTATATTCTATAGTTTCACTGTCAGATTCAATCACGATTTTCATCACTGTAAATTCTTTTTCGCCCTTTTCGAGTTTCCACTGTTTATAAAGTAACTTTGAAGTAAAATCAATCGGGCTTATTTCAACACCATTCATCAGCATTTTTTCTTTTGAAAAAAAACCCGCATCCTGAAAAGCTTTAATCAATGCACTATGGCCTGGATAACGCAAAGTCTTTTCAATCATATTCGGAATTCTTACTGTACTAAGCAGTGTACGCAATCCATCAGTATTAAATGCTTCAAGTTTTCCAGCTTCAGGAAATTCAATTATTTCAACATCGGAAAGAGCTTCTTTAGTTATAACTTTTCCATCTTTTACAAATCTTGCAGGTCTTGTGTATTCTTCTATTACATCGGAAGGTGAGAATGGTGCTTTATAGTTGAAAGGAGGTAAAGGATTTTTAGGTAATCCTCCAACATAAACCTTATAAGAATTAATTTTATTTTTCTTATAATGATATCCCAGAATTATGTTGCTAAGTCCTGGACAAACACCACAATCAATTACTGCTGTAAGATTTCGCTTTTTAGCTTCATCACTTAATACAAACGGGTCTTCAGCAAAAAAAGATATATCAACAACATTTTTATTTAATTCAATAAGTGATTTCAAAACTCTGAAACCAATCGAGCCGGGCACTGCACTTATAACAAGATCAGAATCATTTACTATTCGTTTCAGTTCATTGCTATTCAGAAAATCAGATTGAATTATTCTGAGGGGATTATTTAACTGAACTTCATTTAATTTTTCGTAATCAAGATCGGCAACAGTAACATTGTAGTCGCGGCACAAATCAATTGCTATTGCGCTTCCGACTAATCCACAACCAAGTACAGTAATTTTTTTCAGAGCACGGTTCTGATTCATACTTAATCAAAATGATATATTAATTGCCAGCCCAATTGCGTAAAATATTTTTCTCTTCATCGCTGAGCTTTGCCTCGCTGTGCATGATACGGTATTGCCACGGCGGCATTTTCTCATCACGAACTTCTTCCCAGATTTCTTCTTTTATTTTTGATTCTTTCCCTCTTACTTTGTCCCACTCAGAAAAATTAACATGCTCTCTTCCCTCCTTAACATCGTTTGCAGTTAAAAAAGAAACCGGTGCAACTTTTGTGTACCAGGCCCAGTTTGTTTCATTTGAATGACAATCATAACAAGCTTTTTTGAGAATGGTTTTGACCTGTTCAGGTGCATTTATTTCCTGAGTTACAGGTGGATTGGTTCTTTCAACAGGGATAAACTGAATGCCGACAAAAATTATAACAAGAACAATAAGTAGTTTTTTCATTTTGCCTCCGTTATGATTTTTTACTGAGAATTTCTTTTACTTTGTTAATTACATTTTCAACAGTGAATCCGAACTTTTCAAAAAGAACTTTGTCAGGTGCTGATGCACCAAAGGAATTCATACAAATAACATCTCCTTTTTCTCCGACATACTTTTCCCAACCTTGTTTAACTCCTGCTTCAACAGCTAATCTTGCTTTTATCTCCGAAGGTAATACTTTTCTTTTATAATCATCAGCTTGCATTTCAAATATTTCCCAGCTTGGAAAACTGACTACTCTGGTTTTAATTCCTTCTTCTTCAAGCTTTTCTGATGCTTTCATAATTAATCCGACTTCAGAACCACTTGCCATCAAAATAATATCAGATTGAGCAGGTGAATCTTTTAATATGTAAGCTCCTTTCGAAAGTTCTGATGCAGATGCTAAACTTTTTCTGTCAATGCATTCAACTTTTTGTCTTGTTAAAACCAATAAGACAGGTCCGCCTTTATGCCTTATTGCAAAACGCCAGGCTTCGGCTGTTTCATTTGGATCAGCAGGACGAATAACAATTACATTCGGAATTGCTCTTAATGCTGCAAGCTGTTCAATTGGCTGATGAGTTGGTCCGTCTTCGCCAAGACCAATGCTGTCGTGAGTAAACACAAAAATTGTTCTGAGTTTCATCAATGCACTTAATCGGAGTGCAGGACGAAGATAATCTGAAAAAATCAAAAATGTTCCGCCATACGGAATAACTCCACCGTATAATGCCATTCCGTTAAGTATTGCAGCCATTGCATGTTCACGAATACCAAAGTGAAGATTTCTTCCGCTTTTATTATCAGCAGAAAAACTTTTATAATCTTTCAGATGAGTATTATTAGATTCTGCAAGATCAGCAGAACCGCCAATTAGTGTTGGTAAATAAGGTGCAATAGAATTTAAAACTTTTCCTGAAGCTGCTCGTGTAGCCATTGCTTCAGAAAATTCCGGAAGATGTTTTTCCCATTCATTTCCATATTCTCCGTTAAAGATTTTTTCAAACAGTTCAGCTTCTGAGGGATACATCTTTTTGTATTCTTCGAGTTGTTTGTTCCATAATTCTTCCGCTTCTTTACCGCAGTCTTTTATTCCGGCAAAATGATTTTTTACTTCTTCTGGGATAAAAAATTCTTCATCGTAATTCCAGCCAAGATTTTTCTTTGTTAGTTTAACTTCTTCAACACCCAGTGGAGCACCGTGTGCTGCTGCTGTATCCTGTTTATTCGGACTTCCGTAACCGATATGAGTTCGTGTAATTATCAGACAAGGTTTCTCTGAATTTTGTCGTGCAAGATTAGCTGCGTTTTCAAGTTCAGAGAGATTGTTAACATCATTTACACGAAAAACATTCCAGCCATAAGCTTCAAATCTTTTCTGAACATCATCTGAGTAAGTTAAATCTGTTTTCCCTTCAATTGTAATTCTGTTGTCATCATAAAAGAAAATTATTTTTCCAAGTTTATGATGACCGGCAAAAGAAGCGGCTTCGTGAGAAATGCCTTCCATCAAATCGCCATCACTGCAAATACCATAGATATAATGATCGAAAAGTTTAAATCCATCTTTATTGAATACAGAAGCAAGATAATCTCTGGCAACAGCCATTCCCATTGCAGTAGCAAAGCCCTGACCGAGCGGACCGGTTGTTGTTTCAACTCCGGGCGTGTGTCCATACTCAGGATGGCCAGGAGTTTTACTGTTCCACTGTCTGAAGTTTTTTATTTCATCAAGCGACAAATCATAACCACTTAAATGAAGAATTGAATAAAGAAGCATACTTCCGTGACCGGCAGATAGTATAAATCTGTCTCTGTTAATCCAGTTTGGATTCAGAGGATTATGTTTCATCAATTTATAATAGAGTAAATATGCAATCGGTGCACAACCGAGCGGCATTCCCGGATGTCCCGAATTTGCTTTCTGAACAGCATCAATAGATAAAGTGCGGATTGTATTTATGG
>CALHAB010000096.1 GCA_937934185.1 uncultured Ignavibacterium sp.
AATATCACCGGACTGAAAAGTTTTATTGCCGAAATAAAGAGGGTTAAGGAATATCAGGAATAAAATAAGTATTACTAGTAAAACTATCCACGGATGATGCTTTTGAGGAATAATTTCATTGAAGTTGAACTTTGATAAAAAACTTTCTGACTGAGTTCGTGTTGCTTTAACGGATTTTTTTTGTTTGGTCATCTAAACTCCGTGTTTATTTATTTCTTTGCGATAAAATTAATTCCGGAACCGATTTTATTTTCCCTTCTAAAATCTAAATACATCATAAAAAATGTGAACGGAAAAGTAATTAAATAATAAACCGGAAGAATTATAAAAAATATTTTACTGATGTTTAATAAAATCATTGGATACTTTATTCCTAAGCGCCAGGCTTTATCGCCCCAGAAACCATAAGTGTATTTTGATTTAAATGTTTTGAAGCCCAAAGGATGAAGTTTTGACTCTAATTCTTCTTTTGAGTAGCCAACTCTTGCATGTTCGCCGATAAAACTTTCTTCGTCTTTATCGTGTACATCGCTTCCACCAAAAATGGATGGAGTGTTTATCAGCAAATAACCATTTTCATTAAGAGCATTGTAAAAATTCTGAAATACTTTAACATCATCCGGAATATGTTCCATTACATCAACACAAACAATAAGATCAAACTCATTTGAATAATTTATTTTGGTCAGATCGTCAACTGCGAATGAAACATTGTTAATTTTTCTTTGACTGAAAAATTCTTCACAATCTTTTATCCAATCTTCCTTTATATCAATGGCTTTTATTTCACAGGGTGAAAGATGTTTCGCCATAAAGTAAGCATATTGGCCGTATCCGGTTCCGGCATCAAGAATCTTAATTTTCTGGTCACCAAAAATTTTTCTTAGCTGTTTTAATTCTCTTCTTACATACCACGAGCGAAGAAACATTATATCAAGAATTTTATAAAATACTATTCTTAAAAAAGGAATCGTTCTGATTATGGATGCAAACACATTTTTAACAGGATCGTAGTGCATTTCAGGAGAGAATATTATTCTGATTAAACATTTTGATCTTTGATTATGTATTCTTTTTCGCTTTCAGTGTTGTGAACAATCATCTCACCGAGCAACCCAACGGAAAAGAATTGAACACCGACAATAATCATCAGCATACCAAGAAACAGCATCGGACGATTGCTTAATGGTTTGCCGCTGATCCATTCATATGTAAGATATGCATTAACAATAAAACCAATCAGAAATGAAAAAGCACCAAAGAAACCGAAAAAGTGCATTGGTCTTTTTATGTACCTCGTTGCGAACATTACAGTAATCAAATCAATAAAACCTTTAAAGAATCTGGAAATACCAAACTTTGTTTTACCGTATCTTCTTGGATGATGTTTAACAGGAATCTCAGTAACACTGAAACCCTGCCAGTTTGCTAGTACAGGCATATATCTGTGAAGCTCGCCATATACTCTGATGTTTGCGACAACTTCTTTCCGGTATGCTTTTAATCCGCAATTAAAATCGTGAAGTTTAATTCCGCTCATCAATCTCGTAACAAAATTAAAAAATCTGGAAGAGTACTTTTTAATGAAAGGATCAAACCTTTGTTTTTTCCAACCAGAACACAGATCAAATCCTTCATCTAATTTTTTAAGAAGATTCGGAATCTCTTGCGGATCATCCTGTAAATCGGCATCAAGAGTTATTATTGCATCTCCGCTTGCCGCTTTAAAGCCCATCTGAAGAGCAGCTGACTTACCATAATTTTTTCTGAAACTTATATACTTGAACCTCTTATCCGTTCTTACAATTTCTTTGATAACATTTAATGAATTATCAGTGCTGCCGTCATCAACAAGAATTACCTCATATTGAGTATTAAGCGGTTTAAGTGCTTTACGGATTTCATTTGCCAAAGGAACAAGTGATTCTTCTTCATTAAAGAGAGGAATGACCAATGATATTTTTTTGAATGAAGTTTTGGGAGACCCTTCTGTCTGAGCTTTTGATCCAGCTGAGATAAAAGTTTTTCTGGGATAAAATCTTTTGCGGCTTTTTCTCCAGGTTGATGAAGGTTTACCAGAACCTTCACCCTGAGAATTACCTGATTTATTTTCGTTTTGTTCGTTCAAGTCTAATTCTGTTTTATTTTTGTCCAAAATTAACCGAATAAGCGAATAAAAACAATTTAAATGAATTTTGAACTCAAGAAACCGATTTGTGGTTTTTATCAATGAATCTTGACAAATTTGTACAGATTAAGTAGCTTTGAACCACAATTAAAAATGATTCCTTCGAGGAGAAAATATGAGTACAACCGAGACTCAGAAAATAGAAGAACTTGCCAATAAAGAATACAAGTACGGCTTTGTAACCGAAGTTGAAGAAGATCGTCTTCCTAAGGGTTTGAATGAAGACATTGTCAGACAGATTTCCGCTAAAAAGGAAGAGCCGGAATGGATGACTGAATGGCGTCTTAAAGCTTTTCGTCATTGGCTAACTATGGAAGAACCCAAATGGCCTAATGTAAAATATCCGCCGATAGATTATCAGGATATTTCATATTACTCGGCTCCAAAGAAGAAACCAAAATATAACTCACTTGATGAAGTTGATCCGGCTATACGCGAAACATATAACAAGCTCGGTATTCCTTTGGAAGAACAAATGATGCTTGCAGGAGTTGCAGTTGATGCAGTGTTTGATTCAGTTTCTGTTGCAACCACTTTCAAAGACAAACTTAAAGAGCTTGGAATAATTTTCTGCTCAATGTCTGAAGCAATTAAAGAACATCCTGATCTTGTGAAAAAATATTTAGGAAGCGTTGTTCCATACACAGATAATTTTTATGCAACACTAAACTCCGCAGTATTCAGTGATGGCTCTTTCGTTTATGTTCCTAAAGGCGTTCGTTGTCCGATGGAACTTTCAACTTACTTCAGAATAAATGCATCAGAAACAGGACAGTTTGAAAGAACTTTAATTGTTGCAGATGAAGGAGCTTATGTCAGTTATCTTGAGGGTTGTACTGCACCGATGAGAGATGAAAATCAGCTTCACGCAGCTGTTGTTGAACTAGTTGCTCTTGATAATGCTACAATAAAATATTCAACTGTTCAGAACTGGTATCCTGGAGATAAGGAAGGTAAAGGTGGAATTTATAATTTCGTTACTAAACGCGGTGCTTGTCGCGGTGTTAATTCAAAAATTTCCTGGACACAGGTTGAAACAGGTTCCGCAATTACATGGAAATACCCAAGCTGTATTCTTCAGGGTGATAATTCAATAGGAGAATTTTATTCAGTTGCAGTTACAAATAATTATCAGCAAGCCGATACAGGCACCAAGATGATTCATATCGGAAAGAATACCAAAAGCACAATTGTCTCAAAAGGTATATCTGCAGGAAGAAGCAATAACAGTTATCGTGGATTGGTCAAGATTACAAAGAAAGCGGAGAACGCAAGAAACTTTTCCCAGTGTGATTCTCTTTTGATTGGAGATAAATGCGGAGCTCACACTTTTCCGTATTTAGAAATCAATAATTCAACAGCACAGGTTGAGCACGAAGCAACAACTTCCAAAATTGGAGAAGATCAGATTTTTTATCTCAACCAAAGAGGTATATCAACCGAAGATGCTGTTAATTTAATCGTAAACGGTTATGTGAAAGAAGTTCTTGCTGAACTGCCAATGGAGTTTGCAGTTGAAGCACAAAAATTATTAAGTATAAGTTTGGAAGGAAGTGTAGGATAAATGCCTCACCCAAACCCTTTCCTGAGGAGAGGGCTTAAAAAGGTTTTAGTGTTTTTGTGATTTAGTGGCGAAGAATTTTATAGCCACGAAATCTCTAAAAACACAAAAGTTCACAAAATAAAAAAGGGAAACAATATGTTATTAGAAATAAAAAATTTACACGCAAGCATTGATGGTAATGAAATCTTAAAAGGGATAGATTTGAAAGTCGATGCCGGAGAAGTACACGCTATAATGGGTCCGAATGGTTCCGGAAAATCAACTCTGGCTTCTGTTCTTGCAGGAAGAGAAGAGTACGAAGTTACTCAGGGAGAGATCTGGTACAACGGTAAAAACCTGCTTGAACTTTCACCAGAAGACAGAGCAAGAGAAGGTTTGTTTCTTGCTTTTCAATATCCGGTTGAAATTCCCGGCGTAAGCAATACAAATCTTTTAAAGACCGCAGTTAATGAAATCAGAAAATACCGTGGAGAAGAAGAACTTGATGCAATGGAATTTCTCGAACTCTTAAAAGAGAAAAGTAAACTTGTTGAACTTGATCAGAAGTTTCTTAGCAGATCAGTCAATGAAGGTTTTTCCGGAGGTGAGAAAAAACGCAATGAAATCTTTCAGATGGCTGTATTAAATCCAAAGCTTGCAATACTTGATGAAACTGATTCAGGACTTGACATTGATGCATTAAGAATCGTTGCTAATGGAGTAAACAAACTTCGAGGAAAAGATAAAGCTATTATAGTTGTAACTCACTATCAGAGATTACTTAATTACATTGTCCCTGATTTTGTTCATGTACTTTATAATGGCAGGATTGTTAAATCCGGCGGCAAAGAACTTGCTCTTGAACTTGAAGAAAAAGGTTATGACTGGATTAAAAACGGCAAGTCAGAAGTAACTGTTTAAGGAAAGAAAAAATGAGTAACACAGATTTTAAACAATGGTTTATAGAAAATTTTCAGACTTTTGAAAAAAGTCTTAATGGAGAGAAAACAGAGGCTTTTCACAGAATAAGAAAAGATGCTTTATCAAAATTTTCTTCATTGAATATTCCTACTCTTAAGGATGAAGAATGGAAATACACAAATATCTCTCCTGTCATAAAGCATACTTTTAATATTATTCCGCCTGAAGCAGATGCAGTACCTGAGATAATTGGTAAATTTTTATTCGATAACCTTGAGCATCATCTTCTCGTTTTTATAAACGGAGAGTTCAGAAAAGATCTTTCAAGACTAAGTGAATTGCCGAATGGCGTAGAGGTCGGAAGTCTTTCAACTGCTATAAAAAATAATCATCCCGTTTTGTTAAAACATTTTGGAAAGTATGCTGAAGATTCAAATAACCTGTTCACCGCATTAAACTCAGCTTATACAAAGGATGGGGCTTTTATTCTCGTTCCAAAAGGTAAGATTGTTGAAGACCCGATTCATATTATTTTTCTTAACATAGCTGGTGAAGAAAAATTTATAACTCAGCCACGGAATCTTTTCATCGCTGAGGATAATTCACAGGTTACAGTTATAGAGCACTATGCTTCAGACTCTGATGGCATTTATCTCAGCAATACAGTAACTGAAATTTTTGTCGGTGAAAACGCAATTGTGGATCATATTAAACTTCAGGAAGAAAGTCTTAAATCATTCCATATCGGAAGGATGGAAGTTGATCAGGAAAGAAACAGCAATTTCTCCTCTCATCTGATTTCAACGGGCGCTGAGTTTTCGCGGAATGAATTTACAACAAGATTCAACGGCGAAGGTGGTGAATCTATGCTTAACGGATTATTTATGATCAGTGAAAATCAGTTTTTTGATGCACATACAATGATTGATCATGCAATGCCGCGTTGTAACAGCCACGAACATTACAAAGGAATTCTTCAGGATAAAGCACGCGGAGTATTTAATGGCAAAGTGATGGTCAGGCCGGATGCACAAAAAACAAATGCATTTCAGGAAAACAATTCAATACTTCTTTCTGATGACGCAGTGATGAACTCTAAACCACAGCTTGAAATTTTTGCTGATGATGTTAAATGCTCGCACGGTGCAACTGTTGGAAAACTTGATGAAGAAGCAAAGTTCTACTTAAAGTCAAGAGGCATTGGTGAAGAAGCTGCAACTGCAATGCTGATTCATGCTTTTGCCAGTGATGTAATCAAAACTATTAAAATTGAACCTTTGAGAGAATATCTCGAAGAGATCATTACTAAAAGATTTAATCAATAAGGAAATAAAATGTCTATCAGATCTGATGCTGCTTTGCCTTCTGTTAATACGGTTTACGATGTAAATCGCATCAGAGAAGACTTCCCTATTCTTAAGCAAATTGTTCATGGTAAACCACTTGTTTATCTGGATAATGCTGCAACAACTCAGAAACCTTTACAGGTTTTAAAGGAGCTTGAAAAATATTACTACACGATGAATGCAAATATTCATCGTGGTGTTCACGCACTTAGTCAGGAAGCAACAGAAGCTTATGAGGGTTCGCGGATAAAAATTAAAAAGTTTATCAACGCTCTGGGTAAGAATGAAATAATTTTTACCCGAGGTACAACCGAATCAATTAATCTTGTTGCTCAAACCTATGGAAGGAAAAATTTTCACGAAGGTGACGAGATTATTATTTCACACATGGAACATCATTCCAACATTGTTCCATGGCAGTTGATATGTGAAGAACGAAAAGCAAAATTAAGAGTAATTCCGATTGATGAAAACGGAGAACTGGTCTTTGAAGAATTTGAAAAAATGTTAAATGAAAAGACAAAATTTGTTTCGATTGTTTATGCTTCAAATTCTCTCGGAACAGTAAACCCTGTTAAGAAGATTATTGATCTTGCTCATTCTTTCAATGTTCCGGTTTTGATTGATGCAGCACAGGCAGTAAACCATCTGAGAATTGATGTTCAGGAACTGGATTGTGATTTTCTTGCCTTCAGCGGGCATAAACTTTATGGACCAACAGGAATAGGAATTCTTTACGGCAAAGTTAATCACCTTGATACAATGCCACCTTATCAGGGCGGCGGTGATATGATTTCAAAAGTTACTTTCGAGAAAACTCTCTATAACGAACTTCCTTATAAATTTGAAGCAGGCACTCCAAATATTGCAGGGGCAATTGGTCTCGGAGCTGCGATTGATTATGTAGAAAAAATCGGAATCGAGAACATTGCAAAGCACGAAAATGATTTACTTGAATATGCAACAGAAAAAATTTCTGAATTAAAGGGTTTAAGAATTATTGGCACATCAAAAAATAAAATAAGTGTACTTTCATTTGTTCTTGAAAATGTTCATCCGCACGATGTTGGAACATTTCTGGATTTTGAAGGAGTTGCAATAAGAACCGGACATCATTGCACGCAACCGGTAATGGACAGGTATGGAATTCCAGCAACATCAAGAGCTTCTTTCGGAATGTATAACACTTTCGATGAAGTTGATGTTTTAGTTCACGGACTTAAAAAAATTCTCGAGGTATTCGGATAATGCAACAGGAATTAAGAGAACTTTATCAGCAGGTGATTTTAGATCATAACAAAGCACCAAGAAACTTCAGAAAGATTGAGAACCCAACCAATTATGCTGAAGGATATAATCCTTTGTGCGGCGATAATGTTACTGTTTATCTAATGATTGATGATAACAACATAATTCAGGACATTTCTTTTCAGGGATCAGGTTGTGCAATCTCAAAAGCTTCAGCATCTTTAATGACTTCTATTCTGAAAGGTAAAACCGTTGAAGAAGCTGAAAAGCTATTCAATAAATTTCACGACCTGGTTACTGATAAACTTGGTGATAACTTCAGTGTGGACGAGTTTGGTAAGCTTGCTGTTTTTGCTGGTGTGAGAGAATTCCCGGCCAGAGTGAAATGTGCTTCACTTGCCTGGCATACAATGTTAAATGCATTACATAATAAAAATGAAAAAGTAGTAACAGAATAAATTGTTTAATTGATAAATTGTTTTAAACTCATTTCAACAGTTTAACAATGCAACAATTTAGAATTAAGCAATCCCATTAAATCAAAATCATAAAAGAAAAGATGAAGCAGATTACAAAACAAGAACTAGAAGAAAAAATTATCCAGGCATTAAAAACCTGTTATGACCCGGAAATTCCTGTGGACATTTTTGAACTTGGACTAATTTACGAAGTTGCAATTGATGATAATAATAATGTTAAGATTAAAATGACTTTAACTTCACCAATGTGTCCTGCAGCTCAATCATTACCGTTGGAAGTTGAGGGGAAAGTTAAATCAATTCCACAGGTAAATGATGTTAAGGTTGAAATAGTATGGAATCCACCATGGAATAAAGATATGATGTCTGAAGTAGCAAAACTGGAATTAGGATTTTTATAATTAAAGATAAAGTTCATGTTTAAGTTAAAGTTCAGAATATTCATTCAACATAAACTTATCCTTAAACTTTAACTTAAACTTAAACTTGAATATAAACTTAAAGATGGAGAATAAATGTTTAACATAGTTTCAAAACCACCAATGTATGATCAGCAGGCAGTTCAGCCGATGCGTGATGAATTAGTAGCAGTTGGATTTACAGAATTGCTTACACCAGAAGATGTAGATAAAGCAATTAATGTAAAAGACGATAAAACTGTTCTTGTAATGATTAACTCGGTTTGTGGTTGTGCTGCCGGCAGTGCAAGACCAGGCGTTTCACTCGCATTACAGAATGATGTAATTCCTGATAAACTTTATACCGGCTTCGCTGGTCAGGAAAGAGATGCAGTTGACAGAATTAGGCAATACATAAAAGGATTTCCGCCCTCATCACCAAGTGTAGCACTATTCAAGAATGGTGAATTGCTTTACTTTATGAGAAGAATGGATATCGAAGGGTTCACTGCTGAACAGATTGCAAACACATTGGTTCAGGTATTTAACAAATATTGCAGTGCAAAAGGTCCATCAATTTCGCCTGAACAATTTGCACAAGTTCAGCACGCAAAGCAGTGCGGATCAAAGATTCCATTGTTTAAAGGATAATAATTTGTTGCCACGACCTTTAGGTTGTGGAATATTAAAAAAAAGAAATGGACTTTAGTCCCATTCTAAGATGGATAAGATGTGGCTAAAACCAACAGCATAATGTTAATTTCAACCACGAGCTGAAGCCCGTGGGAATAGAAAAAAAAAGTAAATGAAATTCAGCACACAGGAAGAATACGGATTAAGACTTTTACTTAGAATCGGGAAAGACAATTCTGATAACGGAATGACTATACCCGAAATTAGTGAACTCGAAGGATTAAGCGAAGCTAATGTTGCAAAGATACTCCGCATACTCCGACTTGCCGGATTTGTAGAAAGCTCGCGAGGACAAACCGGCGGCTACAAACTCACCCGTCCTGCAAAAGAAATTTTAGTCGGTGAAGTATTAACTGCTCTTGGTGGAAAACTTTATGAATCTTCTTTTTGTGATCTTCACGCTGGTGTAGAAAGTATCTGCACTAACTCCATAGACTGTTCACTTCGATCTTTATGGAAAACAATTCAAACAATGCTTGACGGCTTACTAAATAAAATTACATTGCAGGATTTACTTGGCAGTGAACAGCAGGTTGAATTGTTTGTTTCAAATATTACTGAAGAGTTAGAGAATAAAAATTCGTAAGGAATGGACTCCTGTCCAATCCATCTTCGTACCGTTTGTTGCCTTTCATTCTTTTATGGCGGAACAGTCAGGAGATTGTTCCCTACATTGATTTATTTTAATAAACCGCTTTCTTTACCGTCACTTTCTCCAACATCTTCATATTGACTTCAACACCAATTCCCGGATTTGTTGGAACATCCATTGTTCCATCAGGATTAACTACAAATTCCGGTTCAACTATATCTTCTTTGTAATATCTTTTGCTTGCGGAAATG
>CALHAB010000097.1 GCA_937934185.1 uncultured Ignavibacterium sp.
TCATTTCTCCCCAAAAAATGTTTTGGCTTCTACGGATTAAGGTTCAGTTTTCTTACCGATAATTCTTAATCCGATAATCAAACAAAGAATAATCAAAAGTATTGATAAGATTGGCGGGAAACCAAAAGCGGTCGGAATATCGCCGAGCAGCATACATAATACACCAACAAAAACAGCATAAGGAAGTTGAGTGTTTACATGAGCAACATGATCACAGCCGGATGCCATTGAGGAAAGAATCGTTGTATCCGAAATAGGAGAACAATGATCACCAAACACACAACCTGCAAGAACAGAGCTAATTGCACCAACCATAATCAAATAACTATCAGCTTCGGACAAATTATTTAATGATGATATGTGAAATGCTAAAGGAATAACTAAAGGCATCATGATTGCCATTGTTCCCCAGCTTGTTCCGGTCGAAAAACTTGTTGCAGCGCAAACTATAAAAACAAGCACCGGTAACCAATGCGGTGCAATTGAATCACTGATTACACTGATTATATAATCTGCGGTTTTCATATCCTGTGTAATTGTACCGATTGCCCAGGCAAGTGTTAACATAACAACTGCAAGAAACATTGATCTTATTCCAAGAAACCACGCATCCATAATTTCACTGAGATTCATAATTTTCTGAAAACCAATCATTACTCCAGCTACCACACAAGCAGCTGCAGAGGACCACAGCAAAGAAGCATAAGAATCTGAATAAGAAATTATATTACGGATTGAGTAATCTTTAATTCCCATTGCTTCCAGAGATTTTATTCCTGTAAAGATTAATCCTGCTATTGTTCCGAATACAATAACCAGAATTGGAATAACACCATTAAACCATTTTGCCTTCTCTTCATTTCCGAATAGTTCTGTAGATTTAAGAATGTCATTACTCTTACTACCTGAATGTTTGGCATTAATTCCATTTGCAATCGAATATCTTTCAGCCTTCAGCATTGGTCCGAAATCTCTTTTCATCAGAATAGTTATCGGAATAAAAATTAACATTGCAATCGGATAAAAACGAAAAATTATTGTATCCAGAAAAACATTATATGCATTAACATTTGCACCGATAACTTTGAAACCATCCTGAATTAATCCGACTTCATAACCAATCCACGAACTGATAAGAAAAATACTTGCAACAGGTGCAGATGTTGAATCAACTATAAATGCAAGTTTCTCCCGTGAAATTTTTAATTTATCAGTAAGTGGTCGCATTAAATTTCCGACAACAAGTGTATTAGCATAATCGTCAAAAAAAATTATTATTCCCGAAAGCCAGGTAGCAAGCAGACCCGATTTTCTGCTTCGTGCAAGTGGTATTAAAAGATTTGCAATTCCTGTTGTTCCGCCTGATTTTGACATCAGACCAATCACACCTCCAAACATCAGAGTAAAAACAATTATCTGAATATGAGATTTGTCTATGAGAGAATTGATTACATAAACATCCACAAGTCGCATAAAAGCGATTAAGGGATTGTAATCATAAAGAAAAAATGTTCCGGCAAAAATTCCCAGCAGAAGTGAAAATAAAACCTGTCTGAAAATCAGCGCAACAAAAATTGCAATTAAAGGCGGAATAATGCTGATAAATCCCGGAATTACATTTATTACGGTTTCGAATCTCTTTCCGTTTAATTCGACAAAATACTTTCCACTTTCTGATAATTTAACTTTTCCTGAAAATGTATTTCCGTTACCAATGAGATTAAATTGAGAGAATGATTTATTATCAGAAGAAAAGATTTTTATCGGAACGAAACTATCTGTATCAGTATAATCAGTAATTTTTATTTCGAATTCTATATTGGCTAATGCAATCTGCGGTATTTCAATATTCTGACTGAAAGAAATTCCAGTGAATATTAAGAAGAAAAGCTGGAGAAAAAATCTTTTCAATATGACTGTTCTGATTATAATTGATAAAATTCGGTTGAAAAATAAATCTGAAGCTAAAAAAATCAAATTAGTTTTATATTTTTGTCACCAAGATGAAAAACTTCATATTCACAATAATCATTTCTTTGTCTTTAATATTTTTTTCCTGCGACTTCAGCAAAGAGAAAAAAGCTGTTCCATTAGTTGATGGGAAAAAATTATTTGCTTTGATAACTTCAGCATTGGATAGCAACACCTCTGCAAATAATCCCATCTCATCTTTATTTGACAAAGCAAAAGACAAAACTTTCGTTTACAATAAAATTGAAATTGACAGTGCTGTATTCGGAAACAAAAAAATTTATTCCATTCTTCTCGAGCATCCGATTCCGGCTTACAATTTATTTGCAGTAATAGATGATTCATTAAATCTTTTGCTCAAAGATGTTTCGTTAAATGGCTATTTAACTGCCAAATGGAAAACGATAAACAATAAAGATGTTATTGAACTTAAGGAAGAATTTAAATCTTATGAAGTTTTTAACCTTCAGAGGTATTCACTTTATTATCCTGTTGAAAACAATTACAAACTGGTTTTCCGCACATTTACTTTTTTCAGTTCGCCGAAGGATTCAATATATCAGAATATAATTGAGATAAGCGATAGTATTATCCGGACAAAAATTCCTAAGCCAAAATTCACTACTGTAGCTGATTCAATTGATTCATTCATATT
Source organism: uncultured Ignavibacterium sp. (assembly GCA_937934185.1). Taxonomy (GTDB): domain Bacteria; phylum Bacteroidota; class Ignavibacteria; order Ignavibacteriales; family Ignavibacteriaceae; genus Ignavibacterium. The sequence goes on from CALHAB010000097.1 coordinate 2,627, forward strand.
TGACAATACGCAGTTCAGATATATCAGTAATAAAAATCTGTTTGAGTCATTTATACTTAAGGAATTAAACAATACTAAAACAGAGCTTTCACCAAATCATATTCTGAATAAAAAATCTATCAACGATATTCTGGAATATTCAGCAGACAATCAAAATTTCATCACTGACGAGAATGATTTTAAGTTTGAGATTCCGCAGGGCTGGACAAAAATCTATAATGTTTCTTTGAGTCAGGAAATAAACCGTAATGTTAAAGGAATTTATTTTGTAAATCAGAAGCTTGGATCAACTATAGGCATAGTAAAAATTCCTTTGACTGATTCTGCAGAAATTTATGTGAATGAAAAGTTAAGTCTTGTCAAAGAGGTTGGTAATTACAAAGTCAGACAATCTGAACTTAAGCAGGATTTAAAACGTTTCTATCAAACAATTGAACACAACTGTGGTAATAAAAAGTATTTGCTTCTAATTGAAGGATCGAAAAGTATCTACAAAGACAATCAAAAACTCTTTAATGGTATCATTTCATCATTTATAATTAAATGCTGATGTATAAACTTTTAATATTCATACATAAATCTGAGGGTAACAATTTTCTGAATTTTTTCAGGAATAGTTTTTTACCTTTGCTGACGGAAATAAACGGCACTGAAGTTAATCTGGCAGAAGTTGAAAGTAATCTATTACTAGATCAGAAGTACAGTCATTTTTGTGAGCTGACTGCAAATGATAAAAATGAGATGGATACTAAATTCAACTCTTCTGCAGGAAGAAGCTTAAGCAAACTGCTTATGGAATCACACCGAAATATTACTGTTATAGCTGTTAACTACAAAAGTGAAAAATGAACTTATATTTAATCCGTCATAGCATCTCCGAAAAATTAACTCCGCCTAAGAAAGATTTTGAGAGGGAACTGACTTCTGAAGGAATCGAATTGATAAATAAAGCCTCTGAAGGATGGACAAAAATAATTCCGACTTTTGATTTGATATTATATTCTCCTTATGTAAGGGCTGAACAAACAGCAAAAATTATTGCTCAGGTTTTAAACATTACTGATAAATTAATTAAAGAAAATAATCTTGCGGCAGGATGTTCAACAGGAAATCTTATTGATGTTCTGTCTGTCTATGATGAGCAAAACATTGCTGTTGTTGGTCATCAACCGGATTTATCTCATCATATTTCAAACTTATGCTGTACCAACCATTTAAATATTGGTTTCCCACCTGCAGCAATTGCCAAAATCAGTTTTAATGGAATGTTGAAATTCGGTAGAGGAAGGTTAGAGTTTTTAATTCCTGCAGAAGCATATTAAAAAGGGCACCAGACTACACAAGTCAGATACTTACCGCTGCTTCCTTCCGGACCTGACGGAGTTGGGTATTGACCTGTTAGCCGGCACCCGTTTAAAAATTTCGCAGGCAAATTTACCAAAATTATTTTGATTTTTTATTGATTAGTTGCTCACGAAGTGTATTTCTTTCCCAAAAAACTCCATCAGCATAACCTTGAATTGTTTTATCACTTTCGGCAAGTTTCAATCTCTTGAGTCCGAGAAGCGCATACTTTTCGTCAATTTCAATTCCACAAAATTTTCTGTTCAGTTTTTTTGCAACAACAAGAGAGGTTCCCACGCCACAGAATGGATCAAATACAAAATCACCTTCACTGCTGCTGGCAAGGATTATTTTAGCCAAAAGCTTTTCAGGTTTTTGAGTCGGATGATCAGTGTTTTCAGGCATTGACCAGAATGGAATCGTTAAATCAGTCCAGATGTTTGAAGGATGAGTTAAACGATAATTACCTTCACTGCCGTTAATCCAGTCTTTTGGTTTTTTATTTTCATCACGGTAAGGAGCAATAACACGACGCTTAAGTTTAACTGCGTCTGCATTAAAATAGTAATCGTCAGATACTGTACAGAACCAGATATCTTCGTGACAGTTCTTCCAGTTTTTGGTTGAACCTCTTCCCTTTTCTCTTTCCCAGGTTATTCTGTTTCTTACTTTAAGATATTTATTTAATACATTAAAAACGGCAACAGAGGTTTGCCAGTCAGAGCAAAAGTAAACTGAGGCATCAGATTTAAGCAGCGGTAGTAACTTTATGAACCAGCTTTCCAGCCAAGCTTCATAATCAGATAAAGATTTTTTTTTGAAATTTGTTTCAGAAAATTTTTTGTTAAGATTATAAGGTGGATCAACAAATAACAAATCAACAAATTTCTCCGGAAGGTAATTAACTGCTTCGAACAAATCCTGATTAAGGATTTTATTTTCAATTTCTTTCAAATTACTTTTCTTTTGAATCTGATGAAGAAACGGAGTAAGATTCTTTATATCCTCAGATGTTAATTTAATTGTTCGGTTTAATGGTGCTGTTTTTTTTTCTTTGGAATTCATATCAATAAATCAAGGCAAGGAGATATGTTGATACTTATCTTTCAGAATAGAAATTTCCTCAAGAATTTTTTCTGACTTGTTGGCAAAGTCAGCAAAGGTTTTAAAAGTCTCTTCATTTATTTTGTTATCAGCAGCGGCTTCGTTTAAAATTTTGAAATATTCAAGAAGATTGTCTATACCGAGCGTGAGATAAGTGCCCTTCAATTTATGTAAATAAAATTTTAACTGGTCAGGTTTGTTTGAGATAATAGCATCTTTTATATGTTCAAGGTTTTTGGGAATTTCCTTTAAATATACATCGAGCATTTCTCTGAAAAATTCCAGATCATTTTCATTTGTTATTTCATTGAGGAAAGAAATATTTTTTTCTTTGATGTAAGTTAATTCAACTTCTTTATTGAGGTCTTTGAATAATCTCTGATTTTTTCTTTCAACAATTCGTTTTGACCACTTATCCAGAACTCTCTTCAAATCTTCGAGATTAACCGGCTTACTGAGATAATCATCCATACCTGATCTTATATAATTTTCCTCATCACCAGACATTGCATTTGCTGTCATTGCAATAATAATTGGTTTATTTTCTTTGTTGATTTGTCCTTTGATAACATTACAGGCTTCAATACCATCCATTTCGGGCATAAGAATGTCCATAAAAATTATATCATAATCAATGTTAGAGGCCGCTTCGACTGCTTCTTTACCGTTTGAAACAATATCAGCCTTATAACCAAGTCTTTCAATCATTCTCAAAGCAACCATTTGATTAATGTTATTGTCTTCGGCTAAAAGAATTTTTAGTCTTGTTGGTTCAGAAAGTGATTCTACAACTTCAGGTGAAATTTGTTTTAGTGATTTCTCTTCTGATTTAGGTGTAATCGTTGAATCAATAATTTCAACAAGTGATTTAAGTCTGATTGGTTTTGATAAAATCTTCACTGATGGAATTGAATCTGATTCGTTTACAGAAATTGCTTTACCATGATACTTAAGAATAATAAAGCCGAACTTCCGTTTTGAATTTTTTAATTTTATTCTTTCAACAACATCACTCAATTTCTCATAAATACCTGAAGAATTTATTACAACAATATCATAATCATTAACATAGTCCAGATTATGAAAAAGTACATCAATATTAACAGCTACATCAACACTCATATTCCACTTTTTGAGGAAATTATATAGAACCTGACCGTGCTGATAATTTATATCAACTAACAGAACTTTTTTGTCGTTAAATGTTTCAGGAATTTCTATTGTACGAAGAGATGTATCAACAGTCGGAGTTTTTGTTTTGATTGAGAAAATAAATTTACTCCCCTGTCCTTCTTCACTTTCAACTATGATTTCTCCGCCCATCATCTCAACTAATTTTTTGCTTATGACCAGTCCGAGACCTGTTCCTCCATAACTTCTTGTTGTAGATGAATCAACCTGGGAGAATGGTTTGAACAAACGATCCATTTTGTTTTTCGGTATTCCGATGCCTGTGTCACGAACTATAAATTTTAATCTGTACTCATTACCTTCAGCTTCATCAACAAAAACAGAAACTTCCACTTCACCTCTGCTTGTGAATTTTACTGCATTCCCAATCAGATTGGTTAATATCTGTCTTAATCTTGTTACATCACCAACAATAATCTGAGGAACATCATCAGCCATTCTGTAGAATATTTCGATATCTTTCTCTGCTGCTTTTGATGAAATCAATTCCAATGAATCTTCGATACACTCATTAAGCAAAAACGGGATTGATTCAAGTTCAAGTTTCTCGGATTCAATTTTAGTAAAGTCAAGAATATCATTAATAATTACTAAAAGCTGTTCACCACTAAGTCTGATTGTGTTTACATATTCGCGCTGGGCATCAGTTAGCATTGTATCGAGGAGTAACCCTGTCATTCCAATTACACCATTCATAGGAGTACGGATTTCGTGGCTCATCAATGCAAGAAATTCACTCTTAGCTTTTGCTGCCTGTTCAGTTTCTTTGATTGCTTTATCAAGTTCGATATTCTTTTTAAGCAGCTGTTCAGAAACCTGATTTCTTTTAATAACAGCCCCAAGCACAGCTGCCATTGTACTAAGCATTGATTCTTCATCACTTGTCCATAATCTGTCTGAATGACAATCATCAAAACCAATAAAACCCCAATATTGTCCTGCTATCATAATCGGAACAAGTATTATTGATTTGATTGAAGAATCAATGAAAGCTCTTCTTTCTTCTTTCGAAAGATTTTTAAGTATGAAAGAAAGTGATCGTCCCTGAGAAAGTAATTCATAGAGCTGAAGTGCTGAAAATCTTGAGTATGAAATTTTCTGAAACGCAGGATCTTTTATCTGAGGAACAATTCCTGATGAGGTCCATTCATAACTTATTGAAAAATATTTTTCACCGGTAATTTCATCTTCAAAATGTCTGAACAAATAAACTCTGTCAACTGATGCAAACTCACCAAGAATTCTCAATGCTGAATTAAATCCTTCTGACTCATTTTGAGCGGCAATCAAAGCAGCAATAGCTTTTGAAATTCCCTGTAGTAAATTGCTTTTTTTCTCAAGAAGAATTTCATTTAATTTACGTTCACTTATATCGCGGAAAATACTAAGAAGAAATTTTTCGCCATCGAGATTTTCGATAAATGAATTTGATATTTCAAAAAATTGTTGAGTACCATTCCATAAAGGAGCATTGAATTCGAAATGATCTTTTAATCTTCCTGACTTAAAGCTTTCACGATAATCGTGCAGAATTAATTCTTCTATCGAGGGATCATAAAGTACTGAAATTGGTTTATCAATAATTTCATCTTTTGTTTTACCGAACATTAATGCAAAAGAATCATTACATAATTTTATAATTCCATTTTCATCTGTCAGCCGCATTCCGTCCTTTGATCGATCCCAAATGATTTTAAATATGTATTCAGATGATTCAATTTTTCTCTGTGCCTCTAATCTGAACCGAATATCTCTGATTGTTCCCTGACCGAATGATTCACCATTATCCTTAATTACTTTGAGATTAATTTCAACAGGAATTGGCTTTCCGGATTTACTTATCAGTTCAACCTGAAATGTTGCAAGATCGGAACTTTTGATGAATCCAATAAAAGATTCGAAATAACCATCAGCCTTAATGGGATCAACAAAATGAATAATTGATTTATTCAAAACTTCATCAGGCGTGTATCCAAGCAAATTTTTTACAGAAGGACTAATGTATTTCAGTTTTCCGGTTTTGGAAATTCTGAAAATTACATCAATTGATGATGCAATCAGCGATTGAAGTCGCTCAACTGAATTATTGTTTATTGGTTCTTTTCCTTTCAAGTCTGAAATTTTCTAATAAATTCTAAACTAAATTTAATATAAAGGTTTTTGAAATTAAACGATTTCGTTCTCAATTCCTTGCAAGGCAAAAGAGCTTTTTCTAAGTTTCAGGAGTAAATTTTTCTTCACTTTTTTAGGGGCAAATATGAAAAGAACAATCGTTGCAATGCCAGGCGATGGTATTGGAAAAACAGTCCTTCCTGAAGCAATCAGGGTTTTAGATGCAGTCGGTTTTGAAGCTGAATATGTTCACGGTGATATTGGCTGGGAATTCTGGTGTAAAGAAGGAAACGCTCTTCCGCAAAGAACAATTGACTTACTTGCAAAACACAAAATAGGTTTATTTGGTGCAATCACTTCCAAACCAAAAGATGCAGCAGAAAAAGAACTTGATCCTGCATTAAAAGGTAAAGGTTATTCTTACTTTTCACCTATTGTCGGAATGCGACAACATTTCAATCTTGATATTTGTATTCGTCCTTGTATTTCTTTCAAAGGAAATCCATTAAATTTCATTCGCAAAGATGGAAAAGGAGGATATGAAGAACCAATAGTGAACGCTGTTATTTTCAGACAGAATACTGAAGGTTTGTATGCAGGAATAGAATGGACAAATCCACCAAAAAATGTTCTTGAAGCATTTGCATCACATCCAAAATGGAAAGCATTTGCAAATGTTCCACCTGAAGAGATGGCAATCTCAACAAGAATAATAACCAAGAAAGCCGCAACACGAATAATCAGAGCAGCGTTTGAATACGCAAAGAAATACGGTTATAAAAATGTAACTGTTTGTGAAAAACCAAATGTGTTGAGAGAAACTTCCGGAATGATGCTAAAGATCGGGAAAGAAATTGCAAAAGATTATCCAGATATAGCACTCTGGGACACAAATATTGATGCTCAGATGATGTGGCTTACTAAAAATCCAGAGGATTATGGTGTTATTGTTGCCGAAAATATGTTCGGTGATATTATAAGTGACGGTTTTGCAGGACTTGTGGGAGGACTTGGCTTTGCGTGCAGCGCAAATCTTGGTGAAGAAGTCGCTGTTTTTGAACCGACACACGGTAGTGCACCCAAATATCAGGAGTTGAATCCTTCAATTGTTAATCCTATTGCAATGATATTAAGTGCTTGTATGATGCTTGATCATTTAGGTGAAAATGAAAAAGCTGAAAGAATAAGAAAAGCAATTGCAAAGGTTATTGAAGAAGGTAAAGTTAAAACCTATGATATGATGAAACTCCGCGGCGGTCCGGATGTATTCAAATATGGTGCGGCAACTACTCAACAAATGACGGATGAGATAATTTCTAAATTGTGAAATGTCAAATGCTAAATGTCAAACGGGTTCAATCTCAATTAACTATCATTCATATAAATTTTTGGAACAGTTATGTTAAAATTAAATCACAAAAATCTTGATGTTTGGCAATTAGCTGTACAATTTGTTTCATTGATATATCGAATCACTTCAAAATATCCTAAAGAAGAGATATATGGTTTAACCAATCAAACTCTTAGGACATCCGTTTCAATTTCAGCTAACTTAGCCGAAGGTGCCTCGAGAAAAAGTTTAGTTGAAAGAAAACGCTTTTATGAAATTGCTCGATCCTCATTAGTTGAGGTTGATAATCATATTGAAATAGCTAAAGAATTAAAGTATATAAATCCTGAATCATTACATCTGCTTGGTGAAAAATTAAACGAACTATTTGCGAAACTTTCTAAGTT
>CALHAB010000098.1 GCA_937934185.1 uncultured Ignavibacterium sp.
TGAAGCTACTATTGGATTTAATTCGACAACATTAAATGCAGATGTTGGTAAATCATATGTAATACCATTAACTTGTATTTTACCATCGTTGCTAATCCCAACAAAACTGTTTCGGAATGTTATGTTACAGATTTTTCTTAAGCCAGCGATTAGTATTGTATTCTTATCATCGGATTGAACAATATAGTTGGTATTTCTATCATAAGAATGATCATTTTCTGTCATGTTGGACTTTCTTCTTACCCACTTACTGTTATTAATCCCGGAATTATTCCAAATCCAATTATAACCAGCATAGCTTTGGTCAATTGCCCCAATCAAATAATTATCATTTTGTTTTGAGGTACGATTATATGGTGAAGTTTTCGGAGTTGAATAATCATTTACATAAATTATTCCATAAGTAAAAATATTCTGATTCCTTATCTGGAATTTTACATTAACGGTAAACTCTACCACTTGATGAATTAACATATCCCGACAATTTAATGTATAGGGATTTACACTAAGAAGGGAAAATTTCACCGTGTGATTCCCTTCAGTAAAATATATTGTATAAGAACTTGGTGTTGATGGATTATGGCATAAATCATTGTTAATAACACTACCATCTACAGCGATTATTAGACCAGGATAGTAAAGTCCGCTCAAATTATTATATGTAAAATAGTATGTAGCTGACGCCGTATTTTGTCCATAATTTATTGTGGGATTCGTTTCACCATACCAAGAGAAAGATTGAGATACAATTTCTGGTGAAAGATAAAATAGTAATAGTATGAGAACTAATATCAGCAACAGTCTTTTTCTTGATAACATAGCTTAATTCCTTTCATTGATAGTTATTAAGCCAACATTTAAATTGCAGAAGCAAATAAATAGGGTATTCCCTAACAGATGAGTAGTCTGTGTTTTTATTTGCATCTGCGGGTAGTAGTGTGGCCGCACTACTACCCATTTGTACTAATGTTTTCTTTACTCATACCTCCTTTAATTATTTAACTTTCCGTGTACAACAAAAGTATCATAAGGATCATCCCAAATGAAAAAAACATCTTTCTCAAACACAATTCCCGCAGCAGGTGCCCATTCAATGTTGGGCTTTACAAAAATTGTAATTAAATCGGTTCCATTATAATGACCTATTCCATCCACATTAATTGTAAAAAAATCTTTTTCATTTCTTCCCAAAGCATTGCCAACATATTTATCTGCTGATAACTCTAAAAAAGGTTCAAATTTATTTCCATTAAATCTTAAAATTTTGTTTTTATTTTGTAAGTAAATTTTTTCTCCTATCATCATTAGCGTATGATTTTCCGAAGTATAAATTTGATTTAAATTTTTACCATCAAACATATAAATGTATTCGTCTGTAGTATCAAATTCCAAAGCATATATTAAAAAATTTCCTGTAATTTTATCATAATAAATCCTAATGAATGATTGTTGAATACTCGGGATATTCACCATTTCCCATCTATTACCATTAAAATGCATTATAATAGCTTTATACGATTTGCCAGCAATTGAATCAGCAAAACCAACTGCATAAATATTATCAGCGCGGTTTCCTATTATCGCTTGATTGACGAATGGCCTATAATTTGGGATATTTGTTTCTTGAAATTTAGACCACTGAAATCCATCATAATGCCAAAAAGCTCCATCAGTACTACCTATCCAAATATTATTTCTGCTTGTCCCCCAAATACCTCTAGGGTCAATATATTTATCAGGAACATAGTTTTTCCAACTTATTCCATCAAAATGCCAGATACAATACGCATTGAGATATGCTAAACCTACAGCCCAAACATCGTTTGCATTTGCACCCCACATTCGGAAAGGTAAAGAACGTCCCTCAGGCACTTTAAGTGTGTCCACCGTCCACGTATAGTCTCTTCTTCCGGGTTTATCTTCAGGTGGTGTTATTCCGTTTTCTTTACAGCTAAACGATATAAATAAAAATACACTTACAATCGTTAGTATTATTGCTCTTTTCATTTTACTGCCAATAATTTTTATTTGTTTTAATTTACCTGTGTGAGATTTAATGCGTGATGAAAGCGGCTGTATAATTTTAATTGATAAGTCTATATTCATTAAAAGACTATTTAACGAATAACTTTTGCAAATTATTTTTGAATTTGTCAACTGTTATGTTTGTTTTTTTATTCATCCCGATAACAACTTTATAAGGTGTTATTTTTTTCTTTTTCTTTCCCGAATTGAACTTAATCCGTTTTTAGGATTATTGTCAAGAGTTATTAGAAAAATTTTAAGTGAAATCTTTTAATAAATATCAAAATTGTAATATTATTTTACAGCTATAAATTTGACGGGGTAATAGGTATAAAGGTATAAGGTTCATTACACACATCCAATCATTTTTCAATCTTTGAAACTTTCGAGAAGCTTTAAAGATAAGTTTGTAGTAATACACTGCCGGCAGTTATTTATCGTAGGAGAAATCTTTTGTTGTTAAAAAAGTTTTTCAGCCGTTATGCATCATCGATATGACTCCTCAGAATTTTTAAGAAGTTTTTACTATTATTTCATCTGATTAAAATTAATTCCTTCTGCGGTGGAGAAAGAAATTCACATCCGTCTTTGGTTATTACAACCTCTTCTTCAATTGTGGAAACACCATAACCTTCAACCGGTAAACGCGGTTCAATTGTGAATACCTGTCGTTCTTCAAGTTTCAAATAGGGTGTGTTACCATATCTTTCCCAGCGGGGGAATAATCCCGCACCGCCATCGTGGACTTCTCTTCCAACCTGATGTCCAAGTCCGTGCGGATACTCTGGGTAACCTTGCTGAGTGATATAATTTCTTGCAATGTCATCCATCTCAACACCAGTTACACCGGGTTTAATTGCATCTGCAACTTTTTGTATCGCATCACGAATCACTTCAAATCCTTTTTGAACTTCTGCCGGAGCTTTTGTTTCTCCATCGCGCAATACATACCAGGTGCGTTGTAAATCAGAGCAGTAACCTTTGTACTTAATTCCAAAATCCATATTAACAAGGTGACCTTTTTCAATCTTTCTGTCAGTCGGACCTGAATGTGCACCAGCAGGATTTGGTCCTGTAAAAACAGCCGGACATGTTTCTTCATCCCAAGCGGGCAGAAAACCTTTTTCACGCATTAGTTTTTTTACATATTCTGCTACATCTTTTTCAGTTATTCCGGGTTTTATGAATTTTGTAACTGCATCAAAAATTTTCAATGTCTCGTCAATTGCTTCTTTCATTATTGATAATTCAGAATCAGACTTTCTTCCTCTTAGTGCAGAGATTATTTCTTCAGCACTTACTAAATTGTCTTTAAACTCTGTTCCTGCTAAATAATCATTTAATAAAAGATACATCCCATAAGTCAATCCATCAGATAAAACAGAATTCTTTGAATAGTTAATTGCAATGCCTGATGGTTTCTTATTATTGAGGTATTCAATCAATGGTTCTTTTACAGATTTAACATAACCAATTACCTTCTGATACAATCCGGTTTTAATAATATTTTCTTCCTCAATGCTTCCGACAATGGCTGCTGTTTCACCATCTCTGTTAATAATAAAAGCAGACTGCCATGTTGAATGCTCACCAACAATCATATCAATCATAGGGTCTTTGGTAACTTTTGTTTCGCGGACAAAAGTAATCCACATATCAATATTTTTTTCTTTCAGAATTTCAACTGCCTGATGAATTTTTTCTTTAATAATCTGATTTGACATTTTAACCTCAATAATTTAGATAAATTACTGATTCAAAATTATTGTTTTAACTGATTACTTACTATTTATCTTAATTAAATTCGTCTTGAAGATTATCACACAAAGGATTTCAGATAGTCAGCTTTCTTAGGTTTTTATAGCCGTAAAATCTAATTTTGATGTAGAAAAATTATACTTTATTGAATATGACAGCAGTTAGAGATTATAAATATCAGGGGAAATTCCAATGCTAAAACTTTCTGTTGTCATTCATCATTTCTTAACGACTCCCGAAACTTCTTCAGATACTCAAATCATAATCAAAAAAATGTTTAACATAAAAAAATTAAGAGGTTAATATGGCTTCTGAATATGTAATGAAACTATTGGCTGATGTTAAAGCCAAAAATCCTAATGAACCGGAATTTCATCAGGCGGTTGAAGAGGTTCTTGAATCACTTGATTTAGTGCTTCAGCGTCATCCTGAATATCGTTCACTAAAGATAGTTGAAAGAATGGTTGAACCGGAAAGAGTTATTATGTTTCGTGTTCCCTGGATGGATGATCAGGGACAGATTCATATTAACCGCGGATACAGAATTGAAATGAACAGTGCAATTGGTCCATACAAAGGCGGTTTGCGTTTTCACCCTTCAGTTACTCTGGGCATCTTAAAGTTTTTAGCATTTGAACAGGTATTTAAAAATTCTCTTACAACTCTTCCGATGGGCGGCGGCAAAGGCGGAAGTGATTTCGACCCTAAAGGAAAATCAGATAATGAAATAATGAGATTCTGCCAAAGTTTTATGACAGAACTTTTCAGGCACATTGGTCCTAATACAGATGTTCCTGCAGGTGATATTGGTGTTGGTACAAGAGAGATTGGTTATCTGTTTGGACAGTACAAGAGATTGACTAATGAATTTACAGGTGTGCTGACTGGTAAAGGTATTAACTGGGGCGGTTCACTCATTCGCCCCGAAGCAACTGGTTTTGGTGTTGTTTATTTTGCAAATGAAATGTTGAAAACCAAAGGACAAACATTTGAAGGAAAGACTGTTGCAGTTTCCGGCTTTGGCAATGTTGCCTGGGGAGCTGTTCAGAAAGTTACTGAACTCGGTGGTAAAGTAGTAACTCTATCAGGTCCTGATGGATACATTTATGATCCTGATGGTGTTAAAGGAGAGAAAATAGATTATATGTTAAAACTCCGTGCAAGCAATAAAGATGCAGTTGAAGATTATGCAAAAGAATTTAAAGTACAGTTCTTCCCCGGCAAAAAACCCTGGGAAGTAAAAGTTGATGTGGCACTGCCTTGCGCAACTCAAAATGAAATTCACGAAGCCGATGCAAAAGAACTGGTTAAAAACGGATGTATCTGTGTTTGTGAAGGTGCAAATATGCCCACAACTATCGAAGCATACAGAGTTTTTATGGAAGCAGGAATTCTCTACGCCCCGGGCAAAGCTTCAAACGCCGGCGGAGTTGCTACTAGCGGATTGGAAATGACACAAAACAGTATGAGATTACCCTGGAGCCGTGATGAAGTTGATAAGAAACTTCATGAAATTATGGTAAGAATTCATAACACTTGCCTTGCAACTGCAGAAAAATACGGAACTCCGGGCAATTATGTTAATGGAGCCAATATTGCCGGATTCTTGAAAGTCGCTGATGCAATGATTGATCAGGGATTGGTATAATTAAAAATTAACAATTAAAAATGAAGGCGATTCAGTTGAATCGCCTTTTTTGTTTTTGGGAAATTAATTCGTGTTACTTTGTGCTATCCTTAGTGCGCCTTCGTGGTTGCCTTAATTTTTACCACAAAGTTCACCAAGTACTTCACGAAGGAACACGAAGGTTTTATCGAAGCAGTATCATCTTTTTGGTTTGAATATAGCTTTGTCCTGAGCTCGCTGAAGAACTACCTGATTGTAAACGATAAAAATATATTCCACTCGATAATCCTTCTGCGTTGAATTCAACTTCATAATATCCCAGTTCTTTTTCTTCACTTACCAGGGTTGCTACTTTATTGCCAAGTATATCATAAACTTTAAGACTCACCAAAGTCCCTTCTCCTTTGGAGAAGGGATTTAGGGATGAGGCCGGTATTGTATATCTAATCTTTGTCGTTGGATTAAATGGATTTGGGTAGTTCTGCTCTAAATTAAATTCTGTTGGAATTGCATCACCAATATTTTCAACATCAAGCAATAATCCTGGTTCAGGAGCAGGAAGTTTTATCGTTGTGTAGATGTGAAATTCACCTGGCTCTAATGTCATTTGCTGATTCGGGGCTGTAACAAAAATACTATCTCCGCTAAAGTAATCATACCACCAACCTGTTGAACTGAAATTTGCAGATGGAGTAAGCGAGCCAACATAAAAATTGCCTATGATAGCAATATCCATTGTGGGATGATAAAGATTTATTTTCTTTATAAAACCACCTGTATCCATAGTAAAGTTAGAAGTGCTGAAAGCTTCATAATTTAATTTAAGCTTTATCAGTTCTCTGAAAACTTTATAAAGATTTTTTCTTCGCAGATCATTAAGATAATCCCACTTTACAGGTTTCTCTCCGGTTCTGCCGTTAAAATCAATACTTACATCGTAACCGAGTTCACCAAACTGCCAGAAGAGTTTTGGTCCTGGAATAGGAAACAAGAAAGTTGCTGCAAGTTTTATTCTCTGCAAAGCAATTGATAGATTCCTAATATTATAATCACCCAAAGAATTTCCATACATTAGATTTTTATACATTAGTCTTTCTTCATCGTGACTTTCCATATAAGTAATGAGATGAGGATAATTCCATCCACGTGTTTTGTATGAACCCCAGCTCAAACTTGATGGATAACCCATAGCTGCTTCGCTGTAATCGTGATTCAGATTTCCCCAAAGCAACATACCATAATTTGCAAGAACAGTTTCCTCTGAATTAACAGCAAAGTGTTCAAGTATCACATAAGCAGTTGAGTCAACCTCCCAGATTTTATCCGCCATTCTTGTAAGAATATTTATTCTCGATTGATCATACTGACTCCACTGACCAACATCGTTTGTAAAATTTTGTGTAAACCCTTTGGAAAGGTCAAAACGAAATCCATCAAACTTGAATTCTTTGAGCCAATACTCATTTACTCTGTCCACAAAATATTTTGTGGCGTTGCTTTCATGATTAAAATCATTAAAAACATTAAAAGGATGTCTTGCAACTGGATTAAGATATGGATTATTTGATGCAGGTCTGTTTTGATTATCATCCCACCACATCATTGCAAGAGGCGAAAGATTATCAGCGTGATTCAGAACCATATCGAGTATAACTGCGATACCGTTCTGATGACAGATATCAATGAACTGTTTTAATTTATTGGCAGTTCCGTAATACTTATCAACTGCTGTGTGATAGATAGGATTGTAACCCCAACTCAGATTGCCGCTGAATTCCATTATTGGCATTAGTTCAATTGCATTCACTCCAAGCGATTTTAAATATGAGAGCGTATCGATTAAGAATTGGAAATTTCTCTGAGCTGAAAAATCTCTTATCAGTAATTCATAAATGACCAGCTTCTCTTTGGGCGGTTTCTGAAAATTTTGTATCTGCCACTGATACTGCGATTGAGCGGTCTGAAGAACACTAACTATTTTTTCAGTTTTGCCATTAGGATAAGGTTTAAGATTCGGATAAGTCGTTGCCGGAATATATTGATCATTCCACGGATCAAGAATCTTTTCTGAATATGGATCACCAGTTCTTATTCTACCATCAACCAGATATTGAAAAGCATATTCAACACCGGGGCTAAGAGAAGATAGTTCAATCCACCAGATAACACTGTCCTGATTAACATATTGTCTTTTCATAAAATAATTTGTTTGAACTTTCCAATCGTTAAAATCACCAATCACATAAACAAAATCTTTATAGGGGGCAAAAAGAGCTAAAGTAGCAGATACAGGACTTGTATAATTAATTCCTGGACGAATTCCACTTGGTAGTGGAGCATTAACTATCTGAGGATTTACAAACATCATAAATGAAGTTGAATCAACTGCATTTGCAGTATCAATACCAACAACTTTAACTATGTGAGGACCAACGGAGAAATTTGAATAAATAAAATTATAAATTAATCTTGAAGAATCACTTTGCGCAACCTGATTACCATCAACATATAAAGTAATTGCTTGAACTCTCGTCTGAATTTCAACCGCACGGATATCTATCGGAACGGTTTCACCTTCTTTAACAAATGCAGGAGATCGTTGAGGGTCTCCAAACTGAACTGAAACTAACGGATTTTGAACGATTATATTTAATCCGGGTTGATATAAATTTATGAATATATCCGGACGGGTTTGCTTTGATGCATCAGCACTTCTGAAAACTAAAGCAAGTGCATAAATTATTTCTGCAGGATTTGTAACGCTATAAAAGATTCTTGGATATCCGATTGTCAGTTTGTATAGATTAGGGCCTAATCTAGTTAGCGCTGGCTGAGTTTGATTATTTCCCCAAGTGCCGATTACATGCTGCCAGTTGCCAAAGTTTGTATTAACTCCTGTGTGAGCGTAAACTGTTCCGGTGTAATTGAGTAATTCTTCAGCACCGGGTTGGGTTGCATCAAAAAATATAATTATGCTGTCAAGCTGAGTCGGATATTCAGGTTGTGTTACAACAATTTGTGAAAATATTTCAACAGAAAATAAAATGAAATTCAGTATAAAAAATTTTTTCATTGCTTCTTTTACCTTTTAGGATTCTTTCAATCCGGTTATTTGAACTGTTATTTCTCTATTTCGCGAACGATTATCAAAATCAACAAGAATAATTTGCTGCCAGGTACCCAACAGTAATTTTGAATTTTTGAAGGGAACTGTAAAAAAAGATTTTTGCAAAGCCGCGCGTAAATGTGAATGACCATTTCCATCGTGCCAGGTAAAATTATGATGATATGATTCACTTTCTGGTATCAATTTTTCAAATAGTTTCGGATAATCTTTCAGTAAACCCGGTTCATATTCAATTGTTGTAATTGCTGCAGTTGACCCGCCAACAAATATCAGTGCATTCCCTTCAACAAATTTATTTTCTTCAACAATTTTTTCAACTGCTGATGTGATGTCTGTTATATCACAATTACCTTTTGTTTTGACGCTAAAAGAGTGTGTTTCTAATGTCAAAGTCATAAAACCATAAATATTTTTTCAAAAGTTATCAAACCAAAATTCAATAAACAAGATTAAATAAACCACTCCTTGATTATAAGGATGTTCATCACAATTACTTTGGTAATCATCATTCACTGCGGTAATTTTCGGATGAATTTTTATCATTTATGAAACAAAAACGGAAGGATTATGAACTCACAATATTATATAGAACTCGAACACAAATACGGTGCACACAACTACCATCCTCTCGATGTTGTTATCGCTAAAGGCAAAGGAGTATGGGTGTGGGATGTTGAAGGGAAAAAATATCTTGATTTTTTATCAGCTTACTCTGCAGTTAATCAGGGACATTGCCACCCCAAAATTGTTAACGCAATGATAGAGCAAGCTCAGACTTTAACATTAACATCAAGAGCTTTTTATAATAATGTTCTTGGTGAATATGAAAAATTCATCACAGAACTTCTGGGATATGATAAAGTTCTGCCAATGAACACGGGAGTTGAAGGCGGAGAGACAGCAGTTAAACTTGCCCGCCGATGGGCTTATGATGTTAAAGGAATAAAAAAATATAATGCAAAGATTATTGTTGCGAATGATAACTTCCATGGTAGAACCATGATGGCAGTTTCTGCATCAACTGATCCTGATTCTTACGAAGGATACGGACCTTTTCTTCCGGGATTCATAAAAATTCCATTTAACGATATTCCTGCTTTGGAAAAAGCACTTGAAGATCCTGATGTTTGTGCCTTTATGGTTGAACCAATTCAGGGTGAGGCTGGTGTTGTTGTTCCTGATGAAGGTTATCTTAAAAAAGCTCAGGAGCTTTGCAAAGCAAAAAATGTTTTGCTTGTTTGTGATGAAGTCCAGACTGGTTTAGCAAGAACCGGAAAAATGTTAGCTTCTGATTATGATAATGTTAAACCTGACATATTGATTTTGGGTAAAGCACTTTCAGGCGGCACTATGCCTGTATCAGCAGTACTTGCTAATGATGACATAATGCTTACAATTAAGCCGGGTCAGCATGGTTCTACTTTTGGCGGAAACCCCTTAGCAGCAAGAGTTGCAATTGCCTCTCTTCAGGTTTTGGTTGAAGAAAATCTCGCCGATAATGCAGCTAAAATGGGTGAATATTTCAGAAGTGAAATACAAAAAATGGTTGATGAATTTGAAAATCTTGTTCTGGTAAGAGGCAAAGGATTATTAAACGCAATTGTAATAAAACCAACTTCAGATGGTAAAACTGCCTGGGATGTATGTGTTGCTCTTAAAGAAGAAGGATTGCTTGCAAAACCGACTCACGGAGATATAATCAGATTTGCTCCTCCGCTTGTAATCAGCAAAGAAGAAATTGATTTTGCAATTGAGACAATAAGAAAAGTTCTTAAAAATTTTAACTAAAAAATAAAAGCCGCACCAAGCTTTTGATGCGGCTTTTTAGTTAAAATATCTTTTGAGTTAATCTGCAATTACATTTTTAAATAACTCCCTTGATTCCCGAATAACTTTAGCAAGTTTTATCATTCTTTCTTCAACACTTTCTATATCAAGACTTTTTGCCGATAACTCAATTCCAAGTGCTTCATCACCAATTGCCTTAGCGCCAACTGAATAGCTTGAACCCTTAAGCGTATGAGCTAATTCCTGAATCTTTTTAAGGTTTCTTTGAGAAATAAATTCCTTTAAAGTCTCAAGTTTAATTTCAACATCTTTGAAGTAATCGCCGAGCAAATCTTTTTCAAACTCCTTGTCCCCCAGACTTACCTGATTTAATCTGTCAAAATCAAACAGATCAGAAGACTTATCCATTCCTTTTTTATCTCCTTGAGGTTTATTTTTATGAATTCCTAAGTATTTATCGAGAATTTGTACAATTTCTTTAGCCACAACAGGTTTGGAAATATAATCATTCATTCCTGCAATCAAACATTTTTCTCTGTCGCCGAGTAATGCATGAGCAGTTAATGCAATTATAGGAACAGAATTTAATGGAGATTCTAATTTTCTAATCATTTTTGTCGCAGTATATCCATCAACTTCGGGCATTTGAATATCCATCAGTATCAAATCATAATTTTTTGATTTGTGTTCACTAACCGCTTGTTCTCCATTCAGAACAGCATCTACCTGATATCCAAAAGATGTTAAAGTTCTGATAGCAACTTTCTGATTAATCAGATTATCCTCTGCAAGTAATATTCTGAATTTTTTTCTTTGTTCCACCAATACCTTATCAAGCTGGTCCTGATTAGAATCCGAATGCATTTTATTCTGCTCTGATTCCGTACTGTGTTTTTTACCAAGAATATTGCTTAATGCAGGATCAACAAAGAAGTGAAATGTGAATTTTGTTCCGACACCTTCCTCACTTTCAACTTTTATATCTCCATCCATCAGGTTTAGAAATTCTTTACATATAACTAAACCAAGTCCTGTTCCTCCGAATTTTTTTCCCTCAGAACCATCAACCTGTGAGAAAGGTTTGAACAGTTCAGATATTTTTTCCGCTGGAATTCCAATTCCTGTATCTTCAATTGATGAAATGATTTTAATTCTGGAACCATTTTGATTTTCAGTTTCAACTTTAATTCTTATCTCACCTTCTTCAGTAAATTTAACAGCATTTCCTAAAAGATTTATATAAATTTGTCTTATTCTTGTTGGATCACCTACAAAATTAAGTTCATCATTATGAGGAAGATTTTCTATTATCTTAATACCTTTTTCTCTCGCTTTCTGATGTATAACCATAACTGCCTGATCAACAACTTTGCGCAGATTGAAATTCAGTTTTTCAAGTTCAATTTTTCCTGCTTCAATTTTAGACAAATCCAGAATTGCATTTATTACTTCAAGTAATGACTCAGCAGAACTTCTTGCAGTTGATATAAATTGCCGTACTTCATCTTCACTTCGTGCATTGCCATCTTCAATTATTGAAAGAAGTCCGATTATACTGTTCAGAGGTGTTCTTACTTCGTGACTAAGGTTTGCAAGAAATCTGCTCTTAACCTGACTAAGATTCAAAGCTTCCTGAGCGAGTTTTTCAGATTTTTCTTTTTCCTTTTTTAGCGACTCCTGATATTCATCTCTGATTTGCTCAGCTTTAACCTGCTCTGTAATATCCTGTAGATTTCCTTCAATTATTTTCTGATTGCTGCCATTTAAGTCAATCAATCTTGCATTAACTTTCAGATAAATTTCATCAAAGTTTTTGCGAATTAAAGTTAGGCGAAGATTTTCAACTAGTCCTTTCTCATTTAACAGTTCAATAAGGTGTTCACGATCCTTCGGATTTTTATAAAAAGTAACTATATCTTTCCCTATCACTTCTTCTGATTTTTCATAACCAAGTATTCTGGCCATTGCATCATTCGCAGTAATTATTTTACCATCAAGAGTTGTTTGATAAATTCCTATCAGCGCATTGTTAAAAATTGACTTAAACTTCAACTCAGACTTTTCTGTCTCGATTGATTTTTCAGCTATTTGCAACCTCAGTTTAAAGTTAATTGCACTTCCAAGTATTGAAAGCAAACTCATAAAAAGAACAAATGCCAGTGATTCGAGAGTATTTGGAAGTATGTAAATTTTCTGATCGTTTAAAAGTATGGCTGCCGCAAAAACCAAGTTATAATAAATAGCTGCGATAATCTGATTTACAACTTCCCAACTTAAAAATAATGCAGATGTGAAAATCACAAGACCAACAATCTGAGAGTTCACTACAATTGTTTTTGGCATAATAAAAATCATTACAGCCGAAGAGATGAT
>CALHAB010000099.1 GCA_937934185.1 uncultured Ignavibacterium sp.
AGGCATAGGAATGAAAGAAGATGAGAAGAAAAAACTCTTCTCAGAATTCTTCAGGGCAAAAAATGAATTCACAAAAAATATTAGCGGAACGGGATTAGGTTTATCAATTGTCAAACGCATTGTTGATTCTTATTCCGGTAAGATCGAAGTTGAGTCAGAATACGGAAACGGTACAACTTTCAGAATTTATCTGCCTTCTTCAGTTAACTGAATTTTAGTTGTGCTACTTTTGGTGTTTTAGTGTTTTTGTGGCTAAGAATATTTCCTTGCTAAGCAACTGAATTACTGGTTGCCACTAAATCACGAAAACACAAAATTTGTATGAAACGGATACTTCAGAATATGAAATAAAAACAGATTATCTTAATCAGGTCCTCAACCTAAAAATTCACACTCAATCAATTATTTCAAATATCGTCAGTAATCTTTTATCTTTGTCTGTCATTCATAAATTATTAAAGCGATGAATTACTGGTTAACTCATTTCGAAAAATCAGGAATGACAGAATCTCCTGATTATAACAACTCGTTAAAATATTTTGAAAAATTTGAAAAGAATTTTCCTTCTATTAAAATCAA
Organism: uncultured Ignavibacterium sp.; assembly: GCA_937934185.1. Classification (GTDB taxonomy): domain Bacteria; phylum Bacteroidota; class Ignavibacteria; order Ignavibacteriales; family Ignavibacteriaceae; genus Ignavibacterium. The sequence goes on from CALHAB010000099.1 coordinate 580, forward strand.
AGATATTGGGATAACTCCTCAAGGGAGAAAGCTCAAAGTTGTAATCGTATCAAAAGATAGAGCATTTACTCCTTCGCAGGCAAAGCGAACGGGAAAAGCAATTATAATTATTCAAAACGGAATTCATCCCGGAGAAATTGAAGGCAAAGATGCTTGTATGCTTTTGCTTCGGGACATTTTGGTAACTAAAGAAAAAGCACATCTGCTGGATAATCTGATATTACTCATTATTCCTGTATTGAATGTTGACGGACACGAAAGATTAAGTCCATTCAATCGCCCGAATCAGAACGGACCGAAGAAAATGGGATGGCGTACAAACGCACTTAATTTGAACCTCAACCGTGATTATCTTAAAGCTGACACACCAGAAATTCAATCTTTCCTTAAATTGTTTAATGAATGGCTTCCTGATTTTATGATTGATAATCACACAACGAACGGTGCTGATTATCAGTATCATGTTACTTACGGAATTGAGAAACATCAGAATATTGACCGTGGTTTAGTTCAGTGGATAAAGAATAAATATCTTCCTTATCTTCACAGTAAAGTTGAAGCTGATGGTTTTATTATTGGACCTTATATGGAATTCAAAAATGGAACTATCGAATCAGGAATTCTTGATCTTCCATCACCTCCGAGATTATCCCATGGTTATTGTGCTGCTCAGAATCGTGTTTGTCTTTTAGTTGAAACACATAGCTTGAAGCCGTTTGCCAATCGTGTATTCTCTACAAAATCTATGATGCAGCATACATTGGAATTTCTTAATGAAAACTTTAATGAGATTATTAACCTTAACACTCAGGCAGATAAAAATCCAATCAGAGATTATCTTGTCGGGAAAAAGAAATTTCCGCTTGTTCTGGTTAGCAGTGGAAAGTATGATAAATTTTTGTTCAAAGGATATGAATGGTATGATGAATACAGTGAAGTAATGGGTGGAGTTGTAAGAAAATACACTGACAAACCTGTTGAAGTTGAGATACCGATTTTCAATCAGGCAAAATCAGCAAAGAAAATTTTTGTTCCTGAAGCTTATCTTATTCCTCAGGAATTTGAGTCAATAATAAGAGTGTTGAATTATCATCACATAAAATTAGCTCGACTTCAGAATGATAAAAGGTTTAAAGTTGAACGCTATCGTTTTACTAATGTAAGTTTTGCACCAAGGCCTTATGAAGGAAGACAATTACCATCATTTGATTCAGAATGTTTTGAGGAAAATGTTTTAATGCCAAAAGGAACTTATATTGTACCAACAAATCAAAGATCTTTGCGTGTTATTCTAAATCTGCTCGAACCTGATGCACCGGATTCATTCGTGCATTGGGGATTTTTCAACGCCTTCTTTGAAAGAAAAGAATATGCAGAAGCTTATGTGATGGAACCTTATGCTAAAACAATGATTGAAAATGATCCTTCACTTAAAAATGAATTTTATAAAAAACTTGAATCCGATGAAAAATTCAGAAACAATCCTCTGGACAGATTAGACTTTTTCTATCGGCGATCGCCTTTTTTTGATAAAGGAGAAAATGTTTATCCAATAATGAGAATCTTAAATACTAAATCTTCATTAAAATAACGAACAAGGAATAATGAATATTGAATTATGAATCAATGATACCTATTTTGTAATAAAAATTTTTACACGAAAATATATGATCAATAAACAAAAGTTTGATCTTGAAGATAGATTAATTGCATTTGCAGTATTGATTATCAAAATAACTGAGAGTTTAAACAACACAAAAGCAGGAAATCATATTGCCGGACAACTTGTTCGATCAGGCACTTCACCAGCACTCCAATATGGAGAAGCTCAAAGTGCTGAATCAAGAAATGATTTTATTCATAAACTAAAGATTTTGCTTAAAGAGTTAAGAGAATCATTAGTAGCGTTAAAGATTATAAAATAGGCATTATTGACTGAAAAAATTGATCTTGTTGATAAAGCATTGCTTGAATGTAACGAACTTCTTCCTATTTTTGTTAAAAGTATTGAAACCGCAAAAAAGAATAACGATAAAAGAAAATAATTATTTTTTCATCATTCTTTATTCCTTGTTCTTTATTCAATATTAAAATTTACGAGGAGAAATTATGCTGACCATTCTTTGCGTATCAAGTTATGAAAAAGGTCATGACTTTATGAAAGAAGCCAAAGCTCAGGGCTGCAGAGTTTTGCTTCTTACTTCAAAGAGTCTTGAAAATGCTGATTGGCCAAGAGAAAGCATTGACGAAATTTTCTATATCCCAGACAGAAACAAAGATTGGAATATGAAAGATGTTATTTACGGTGTCAGCTATCTTGCAAGAACAGAACAGATTGACAGAATAGTTGCTCTTGATGATTTTGATGTTGAAAGAGCCGCTGCATTAAGAGAACATCTACGCATTGGAGGAATGGGCGATACTACAGCAAGATACTTCCGGGATAAACTTGCAATGAGAATGCGCGCAAAGGAAGTTGGTATTCCTGTTCCTGAGTTTGAACATGTTCTGAATTATAAAAAGATAAATGACTTTGTTAATCGTGTCCCTTTTCCTTATATGGTAAAACCAAGACTGCTTGCCGGCTCTTATGGATTGAAGAAAGTTCATAATGAACAGGAACTTTGGGACAGAATTAATTTTCTTGGAGATGAACAATCGTTTTTTCTGATGGAAAGATTTGTGCCGGGAAGTATTTATCATGTTGATTCAATTGTATATAAATATGAAGTTAAATATGCTGTTGCAAGTCGTTACGGAACTCCGCCCTTCGAAGTTGCTCATCACGGAAGAGTATTCACAAGTAAGACACTAAATCCTGAAGATGATAAAGCAAAAAAAGTTCTTGAGCTGAATAAACAATTACTAAAAGCACTAGGACTTAAACAGGGAGTTTCTCATTCAGAATATATTGAATCATCTGAAGATGGGAAATTTTATTTTCTCGAAACATCGGCACGGGTTGGTGGTGCAAATCTTTCTGTTCTTGTTGAAGCTGCAACAGGAATTAATCTGTGGCGTGAATGGGCTAAGATTGAAATTCTTAACGGAGAAAAAGATTATCAGCTTCCGACACCGAAAAATTATTATGCAGGTATAATAACTTCACTTGCAAAACAGCAGTGGCCTGATTTATCTGTATTCAACGATCCTGAAGTTTACTGGAGATTGAAAAAAGAATATCACGCAGGAATAATTGTAACTTCACCTGATGAAAAGCGGAGAGATGAATTAGTTGAACAATACACACAAAGATTTTATAACGACTTCTTTGCAACTGCAAAAATGGGCGAAAGACCAAGTGATTGATATTTAATTGTAAATAAATTGTAAATACTCCAATCAAACCTTTTCATTTGAACAAATCCTGACTAATATTGGTTTGTAATTGAAAACAATTACTATTGATTGAGCATAGTGTTCATCTTAACTCATTTCAAACAATTTAATAACAAAAGAAAAATTACAATGGAAATTTTAACAAAAGATAAAAACACAGATTTAAACGAAACAAAAAGTAAAACTGAAGTACTAAGCTATCTTGAATCGAAAGTTAAAGAATGGATGGAGCAGCATATTTCAAAACGCAAATTGTGGTTCTCAAGTGATTTTTTACCGATTGATGAAAAAAATTCAGACGACCAGAATAAAATTGTGGATGGATTGCGTGATAGAGCCAGAGGAATTAAAGATCCTGCAAGAGTTGCAGTTGCCCTTAATCTTCTTACCGAAGAAGGTCTGCCGCACTTTCACAGATTAATTGCTCAGCATCTTGGCTCTGATAGTTTCTGGGCAAAGTGGAATAATATGTGGACAGCAGAAGAAGATCGTCATGGGAATATTCTTCGTGATTATGCACGCGACTCAAGATTGTTCAGCTTCAGAGAAGTTGAATTGATGCAGTTCTATTATCAGGAAGCAGGATTTAATCCCAATTGGGACAAAGACCCTTATAAAGTTTTTGTTTATACTACTCTTCAGGAAAGAGCAACTCAGTTTTCCCATAAAAACACAGGCAAACTTGTCGGTGAAGATGAACCTTTATTAAATGGAATACTCAGCAACATTGCAGCAGACGAAGCAAAACATTTTACTTTTTACAGAAATGTTTTCAAGGAAGTTTTAAAACTTGATCCGAATCGTGCAATGGTCTCTGCTTCTGAAATTATGCCCGCTATTGATATGCCTGGTCTCTCAATGCCAAACTTCCGTGAGATGGCTGATGTTGTAAGAAGAGTTGGTATATATGGTCCGAGTGATTATAAAAATATTGTTGAAGAAGCAATAAAGTTTTGGGAAATTGAATTAGTTACTGGATTGAATGAAGCAGCTAAAAAAGCACAGGAAAAAATTCTCTCTATTCCGAAACGACTGGAAAAAGTGGCTGAGTATATTGAGAAACGAACCGAATCAAAAACTTTTTCTTTTGATTTTATCTACAACAGAATCTTAGCTTTCGAATAATCAATTGAACTAACTGCATCTCCGTGGTTCTCAGTATCACCTCTGTTTTCGGTGTAACTTTTTTTATTTCACAGAGATTCAGAAGAAAGCACTGAGAACCAATGATCTTCATATCTTAAACAGTTCTTGAGTACTTTGCTTTATCTTCCTTTCTCTCGATGTATCCGTCAAAGTTCATTGCAATATTTCGGATAAGCATCCTACCCATATTTTTTACTTTGATTCCGTAATCGTCCAATTCAACAAGTTCGTCTTCTATCATTTCCTTTAGATTATTTAGTCCCCAGGCAAAGTATTTCTTAAAATCAATATTATATTTCTTCTCGATTTCAGAGAATTCAAGTTCAAAATTGCACATAAGTTTCATTATCACATCTCGTCTGAGCTGATCATCTTCAGTTAAGCGATAACCTTTTGCAGTTGGTAATCGTTCTTCATCCAAAGCAGAATAGTATTCTTTTTCTGTTTTGTAATTCTGTGCATAAATGTTTTTTAACTGAGAGATAGAAGTTATTCCCATTGCATAAAGGTCAGCGCCGGCGTTTGTACTGTAACCCTGAAAATTTCTATAAAGTTTTTTCTCTCTCATCGCAACTGCAAGTTCATCATCTGGTTTCGCGAAATGATCCATACCGATAAACACATATCCTGCTGAAGTTAACTTTTCAATTGTCATCTTCAGAATTTCAAGCTTTACTTCAGGTGCAGGAATATCTTCCGGATGAATTAGTGCCATATGTTTTTTCATCCAGGGAACATGTGCATAATTAAAAACAGCAATTCTGTCGGGAGAGATATCAATTATTTTATCAACTGTGTCAGCAAAAGTTTCAACCGTCTGAAAGGGAAGACCATAAATCAAATCAAGATTGATACTGTGAAAACCAAGTTCTCTGACCCAACTAACAGTTTGTCGTGTGATATCTTCAGGTTGAATCCGGTTAACAGCTTTCTGAACTTTTTCATTAAAGTCCTGAACACCCATACTTATTCTGTTAAATCCGTTATTGCGTAACGCCTCAAGATGTGCTTTTGTTAATTCACGCGGATCAATTTCACAGCTGATTTCTGCATCAGGTTTGAATTGAAAATTTTTGTTTATGTATGATGCAAGATCGTTTATCTCATCAGGACTGAGATGGGTGGGAGTTCCTCCGCCCCAATGATGTTGCACAACTTTTCTGTCAGGAAGAAGATATTGTCTCAACAGATCAATTTCTTTTTTTACATAACTGATATACTCTTTTATTCGGTCTCTGTTTCTGGTGATAATCATATTACAGCCGCAGAAGTAGCAGAGAGTATCGCAGTAAGGAAGATGAAAATAAAGTGACAAATCAGGAAGATTATCACCGTAATTAGTTTTTACTATTTCATCGAGATAATCTTCGTGTGTGAAACTCTCGTTAAACTGCGGAGCTGTCGGATAGCTTGTGTATCGAGGTCCGGGTTTGTCATAGTTTTTGAATTTTTTTAAATCTATTTCGAACATAAAACTCCTTTTTTAAAAATTAACTACAGTGAAATATTTTACTTTCCTCCTTCACAAATCTTACAAGTGCTTTTACATTTTCCGGATCAACATCGGGCAGAACGCCATGACCAAGATTGAATATATGTCCATTTCCTTCACCAAAAGACTGAAGGACAGAAATTACTTCCTGTTTAATATAATTTCTGTCAGCATATAAAACAGTAGGATCAAGATTACCCTGAAGTGCAACACGGTCACCAACTCTCTTTCTCACTTCACCGAGATTCATCGTCCAGTCTAATCCGAGAACATCTGCACCGGTATCAACCATCTTTTCAAGATTATGATGAACACCTTTTGCAAAGAAAATAACCGGTTCATCTTTTCTTTTTATCTGAGAAATAATTTTCTGAACATACGGAAGGGAAAATTCCAGAAAATCTTTCTGAGATAAAATTCCACCCCAGGTATCAAAAATCTGAACTGCATTACAACCCGCTTCAATCTTGGCCGAGAGATAATCAGCAATTACATCAGAAAGATCATTCAGCAGCCGATGAGCAAGTTTGGAGTTGTTGTAAATAAGTTTTTTCACTTCAGAAAAATTTTTTGAGCCGCGTCCTTCAACCATATAAGTTAAAAGTGTCCAGGGTGAACCACTAAAACCAATCAACGGAACGCGGCCATCTAATTCTTTCTTTGTCAATCTCACTGCGTCAAGAACATATTCTAATTCTTTTTCAGGAACAACTTTTTTCAGTTGCTTTGCATCGCTCTCGCTTCTGATTGGATTATAAAAAACCGGTCCTTTGCCTTCGTGCATTTCAAGTTGCATTCCCATTGCTTCGGGAATAACGAGTATGTCTGAAAAAATTATTGCTGCATCAACACCAATAATATCAACTGGTTGAATCGTAACTTCAGCGGCGAGCTCAGGAGTTTTGCACATCGTTAGAAAATCAGCTTTCGCGCGAACTGCCTGATATTCAGGTAAGTATCTTCCTGCCTGCCGCATTATCCAGATTGGTGTTCTTTCAACCGGTTGTCTTTTACAGGCGCGTAGAAATAAATCATTCTTTAATTTTTCCAAAACAAACTCCGTTATTTTTCTTTTGAACGATAGTATTCAATCATTTTATCTGCTAATCCTTTTATTGTAAATTCCGATGGCATAATACTTACTTTAACTTTTTTCGATTCAATCGCCGATTTGGTAGTAGGACCAATAGCTGCAACATCAACACCTTTGAAGTACAAAGCAGGATTATCAATCTTCATTATTGTTAAAAAGTTTTCGAAAGTTGAAGGACTTGTAAATACATAAACATCAGGTTTAGAATCTCTTAACTGTTTAAGACTTTCCTCAATCACATTCTTTCCGGGAAGAGAAACATTATAAACCGGAGCCGTTTTAATTACTGCTCCAAGTTCCTCCAGACCTTTTGGTAATTCTGTTCGACCAATTGCAGATCGAGGAATAAATACAACTTTATTTTTGAGATTATATTTTGACAGTGCTTCAACTACACCTTCACCTGAAAATTTCTGAGGAATAATATTCACAGGAATTTTATACTGTTCACAAACCTGACTTGTTTTACTACCAATCGCAACAACTTTAGTTTTAGAATAATCAAATTCTTTTTGAAGCTCCTGAAGTCTATGCACAAACATTGTAACAGTGTGTGCAGAAGTAAAAATCAGGAAATCAATTTTGTTCTTATCTGAAATAACTTCATCAAAACTTTTCCAGCTTGCAGGAGGCACAATTTCAAGTGTAGGAAATATTATTACTTTTGCACCGAGCTCACTGAATGCTGAAGCTGATTCAGATGACTGCTCAACTGTTCTGGTTAATACAATAGTTTTGTTCTTCAATGGTCTTATCATTGAGTTCTCAAAACCGGAGTAAATTGCATGAAGTATAAAGTCGAAAAGATTTTCTCTTTCAGAAATCAGTTGATCATCAGAGAAATTATTCTCAATACTTCTTTTGACAGAGTTAAAAATATTTCCGATGATTAATCTAACTGCAAAGTCTTCCTCAATATCTCTGAAAATTCTTTCTCTTTTGCCTTTATAAATAATATCACTGAGTATTGAACCGATTTCTTCTGCTTTTAATTTAATATCAGAGTTGTTCTCTTCATCGTGCTTTGAAATTTGACTTAAAAATATTTTGAAGAAATTTTTATGTGATATGAAGAATTGAAATAAAGATGACACATAAGTATGAAGAGACTCAATTATAGATGATTCGCTGTCCAATTCAGATTTAACAGCGTTTAACAACTTTTCAAGATTCGAATTAATAATTTCATCATAAAGTTTTTCTTTTGATTCGAAATAATTATACAAAGTACCTTTTGCAACCTTGCTGAGATGAGCAACATCATCCATCATTACTTCGTAATAATCCTTGCGCGCAAAAAGTTCTGTAGCTTTGTCAATTATTATTTCTTTTCTTTGCTTCTTTAACTCAATTCTTTTGCTCACGCCAGACTCAGTTAATTTTCCAGGTGTTTATTGACAGGACTTCGCCGGTTGATGAATCAATAATCATTTCCTGACCACTTGCACGATAACCAAATTCGCCCTCATTCTCCGTCACTGTTGAATTTATATTCCAGACATATTTACCATAAACAGGATCAAAGATGAAAGAAAACTTCCAGTCTTTGACTCCTTTCTCAAGACCGTTTTGTTCTGCTATTGCACGGGCACTTTTTTCATCTATGGAGAATTTACAGTCAGCAGGATTTTTTACACATTCAGGAATTCCGAATATTTCATAATTCTGATTAACATTTCCAAGAGTATCAACTGTAAATCTTATGTCGCCTTTAACAAAAGGTTTTTCAGGCACATAGAGTTTATAAACAAGCAGATAGCCGTTTTCGGTTTTAATACAATTCTCAAAATCAGGTTGAATATAGTTTTCAAAAAAACTTTCACCGGTTTTTGATGAGATAAATTTATTCGCATTCTTGAACACATAAACAGGAATATCAGTTTCATCATAATCATATTTTGAACCTGAGCACGATGAGAATAATACCAGAAGTACTCCGATAATTAAAAGCAGAAAAAAATTATTTGCTCTCATTTTATTTTCTTGAATTGTTATAAACTTCATCTAAAATTTCTTTTGCACCGGCTTTGAGTAAATCTCTTGCTAATGACTTTCCAATTTTTTCAGGTTCATCTTTTCTGCCGCGGACTTTCTTTCTGAAAGTAATTGAACCATCAAGACTTCCGACCATTGCATCGAGATAAACTCCGTTTGATTTAACTTCAGCAAAAGCACCAATCGGAACCTGACAACCGCCTTCAAGTGAACGAAGAAGAGACCTTTCTGCAGTTACTGCTATAAATGTATTCTGATGATGAATTGATTGAACAAGTTCTTCAGCAAAATGATTATCAGAATGAATTTCAATTCCCAATGCACCTTGTCCAACTGCAGGAAGAATTTCTTCTTTACTGATGTATGATGAAATAAATTTTTTCAGACCAAGCCGTTCAACTCCTGCGCGTGCTAAAATAATTGCATCCCAATCAGATTCAAGAAACTTTTTTATTCTTGAGGGAACATTTCCACGAAGATCAACAACTCGTATATCCGGACGAAGATGTTGCAACTGAGATCGTCTTCTCAATGAGCCGGTTGCAACTACTGCATTTTCACGAAGTGAATGAATAGTAATTCCTTTCTTTCTTGTAATAAGAACATCTTCAACATCGTGTCGTTTTGTAACGGCTGCTAATTTTAATCCTGATGGAATCTGTGTCTGTAAATCTTTAAGTGAATGAACAGCAATATCAATTCTTTTGTTGAGAAGTTCAATTTCAAGTTCTTTTGTGAATAAGGATTTGTCACCAATTTTTGACAGAGCAACATCAAGAATTTTATCGCCTTTTGTTTTTATAATCTTAATTTCAACTGATAAACCGCGATGCTTTTTTTCCAATTCCTTTTTAACAAAATTTGCCTGCCAAAGTGCAAGATCGCTGCCGCGAGATCCGATAATTATTTTCTGTTTCAATTTTTATCCTGATGATTTTGTTTGCCGCCTGTAAGTCCGAATAATTCTCTGATTACACTAATTTTAATTGAAGAAAAATCTGAATTTGAATTTTCGTCTGAAAGTTTTTTAAGTTCAACTGTCGGATGATGAAGGATTTTATTTATGATTCTCTTTGTTATTATCTCAAGTTTCTCTCTGTCTTCTTCAGAAAATTTATTTATATTCTTTTCAACTTCTTCTGCACGAACCGATTCAAAATAGTCTCTTAAATCTTTTATCGTTGGTGCAACCTGAAGTGAATTATACCAATCAAAGAATGCATCAAGCTCTTCCTGTATAATTTTTTCGACTTTCGGAATTTCGTTTCGCCGCTTAGCAAGATTCTGCTGTACAATTACATTCAATGAATCAATATCGTGATAGAAAACATAATCAATATCTTTGCAGGCGGGATCTACATCTCTGGGAATTGCAATGTCCATTATAACCAATGATTCATAATTTCTTTTCTTCATCGTCTTTTCAATATCATCCCTGGTAAGAATAATATCTTCGGAGCTTGTTGCACTGATAATTATATCAAACTTATGAAGATGATCTTTGAAAGTGTCAAAAGGGAAGACGGCAGTGTTTAATTCAGTTGCAAGCTTTTCAGCTTTTTCAAAAGTTCGATTTGTTAATGCAAGTCTCCCGATTCCTCTGTCTCTTAAATGTTTGGCTGCAATTTCTCCGGTTTCTCCCGTACCAATTACCAAAGCAGATTTTTTGGAAAGGTTTGCGAAAATCTTTTCAACAAGCTGAACAGCAGCATAACTAACAGTTACAGCACCTTCACTTATTGCAGTTTCATTTATTGCTCTTTTCCCGACACGAACAGCAGCATCCATCAGTCGCTTGACAAGAAATCCTGCAAAGTTCATTTCCTCAGAAATAATGAAAGAATCTTTAACCTGTTTGAATATCTGATTATCGCCAATCAACAGCGAATCAATTCCTGTGGCAACTCTGAAAAGATGTTCAACTGAATCGCGTGAAATAAATTTCTGAAAATTTTCTTCCGATACTTTTGCAGCTGATTTAAAATTGATTATAAGATTCTGGAGATCAAGATGAGTAATACCATCCTGTTTTGGAATTCCGTAAATTTCTGTTCGGTTGCAGGTTGATATAACAATTCCTTCGGATAAAATTTTATCTTTGGTCTGTTGAATAAGATTCCGGATTTCTTCTTCACTTAAGTGAAGCGCTTCTCTTAAATCAACCGGAGCAGTTCTGTGATTAATTGATATTCCTAATAAGTTCATCGTATCTTAATAAAATGAATGAAAACTTCTTGCTAAAAAGTTGGTAAGAATAGTTGAAAATATTGCAAGAGCGAAACCAATGATGGAAAGAATAATTAACTTCTTACCTCGCCACTTACCAGTGATTTTATTTATCAAACCTATTCCGTATAAAATCCATACGAGCATTGTTCCGATAAGTTTTGGATCAGTATATGAAAAATTCGGAAATGCCTGAGGCAGCCAGATTATCCCGATAACAATCGCAACGGTTAAAAGAATAAATCCGATAACTGCCGAATAAAAACTTAACTTCTCAAGTACTTCAAGATTCGGTAAACGATCGAATATTAATCCGAACTTACTTGTTTTCAGTTCTTTGTATAAAATAAGATAAAGAAATCCATAAACTGCAGAGATAGTTATTCCTGCATAGCCGAGCAAAGCGCTAAAAACATGACTTCCAAGCAGATTGCTTCTTAAAACTTCTTTAACTTCAATAAGGTCTTCAATGAACAATGATGATATGATCTGGAAAATTATTGATATGATAATTATGAACATTCCTGTGCCGCGGATATCTGTAACAAGTTCAAGAATGAAATATGAAAAGCTTACAGAGAAAGCAAGCACAGTAAATATTTCGAATACATTGGTAATTGGCGGATGATCAAATTCAATTGTTCTTAGCATCAGATAAAGAAAGTGAAACAACAATGTCAGGAATAAAAATAATCTTTTCGAGTTATGAAATTTTTCTCCGCCTTTATTAAAGTCATATAAATAGATAATAAATGTAACCAGATAGAAAAATGGAAGAAGAGCATTCAGAGTATGTATAAAAGATATCATAAGTTGCAACTGATTTTGAGTTTATTTATCACCACCAAGAATAATTGGCAGACCTTCTTTACCGGAACCGATAACTACAATTTTTGAATTAGGAGAATTTGCAAGTTTCTCTGTGGCTTCAATTCCTTTCCATTTAAGAAGCTGTTCGCTGATTCCCTGAGAAACAATTTTCTGGAAATCCGAAATTCCCTGTGCTTCAATTTTCTTTCTCTCAGCTTCAAGTCTTTCTTTTTCAAGAATGAATTGCATTCGTTGACTTTCCTGTTCAGCTTTAAGTTTTTCTTCAATTGAAGCAGTTAAACCCGGCGGCAAAGTAATTTTTCTTAAAGCAGCAGCTTCAATTGTTACTCCGCGGGGTCCGACGAGACTTGTAAGTTCCTGTTCAATTTGTTTTGCAAGTTTTTCTCTTTCAGCTGTGTATAATGCACGAGCTTCGTATTTTGATGTTACACCTCTTACAACAGAGCGAAACTGCGGTACCACAATTTTATCAACATAATCTTCACCGACAGTTTTATATATCTTGTTCGCATTCTGAAAACTTAACGAGTAGAGTAAACTAATCTCTAGCTGTACACTCAATCCTTCCTTTGAAGGAACGGTCATTTCTTCTTTCAGCTCCTGTGTTCTTGCATCAAACTTAACAACATTTGCAAGAGGATTAACTAAATTAACTCCGGGGTATAAAGTGTTGTCGCTTACATTTCCGAAGAAATCAATAACACCGACATGTCCGGCTGGTATAACTGTGAACAACTGTGCAAATGCTATGAACAAAGCGACAAGAAATCCGATTAGTGAAAATGTGGCTTCTGCTTTGTTGAATTTTTTCTTTGCATTTATGTGGACAAACAAAGCGGCAACAGCTGCAAGAGAAGCTAAAATGAATAGCATAATTTTCCTCTTAAAAAGATTATTTTACTGGTTAAATATACATTTGATGCGTCTTATAATAAAGGAAGCCACAGGTCTCACTGCATAACTGTGATTAGAAAAACCTGTGGCTCTGGTAATAATGAGAAAATTATAATTTGAAAAATTATTTCTTGTATTCTTTAAGAAATCCTTTGAACTCTCGCAAGTGAGATTCTTCCTGTGCAAGCAATCCGATTACCATATCCTGAGTAACATAATCAACGCCTTCACACAACTTAATAATTTTGTTGTATTGTTCAATTGCACCTTTTTCAGCTTCAATCACACCTTCAATTACCGATACAACATCAGTAGTATCTTCTTTTGATTGCAGTGCTTTTTGTTCTGGTTTGAACTGCATTGAACTTTCAACAAGTCCATCGAGTTCTTTGATTCTTTTTGCAAGAGTCTGAGCATGTGTAAGTTCTTCAGTGATATCAACTGCTAAAGATTTTTTTATCTCTTCTGCTCTGACTCCATCGAGGTTTACTGAATTGGAAATGTAATTCATTACAGTTTCGATTTCCATCCAGTAACTTTTTTGTAATTCTTTTGCAATTTCTTGTCTTGTTGCCATAATACTTCTCCTTTTAATTTATTATTTGTTTAATAAGCGCTGGAATCTTTGTTCTTCTTTTAGATAATGTAATTGATTTAAGGATTCTTTTTTCAGCTAAATTAATTTTTTCTTTTGAATCAGAAAATATCTCTGCTACAACATCTCCTTTTTTAATTTTATCACCTAACTTGTAGTTAAAAATAATTCCTGCTTTGGGATCAATTTTATCTTCTTTCTTCAGTCTGCCTGCACCTAGTTCAATTGCCGCCATTCCGATTTCATAACTATCAACAAAGGAAAGAAATCCTTCGTTCAATATTTTTATCTTTCTGTGATATTTGGACCTGGGATATCTGTCGGGATTTTTAATGTATGAAATATCTCCGCCTTGTGCTTTAACTATTTCCAGAAATTTGTCAAAAGCTTTACCTGAATTTAATATAGTAATTGCTTTCTCAATTCCATCTTCGAATGTTTTTGCTTTTCTGCCAAGATAAATCATTGCGCCAGCCAATATTAATGAAAGCTCAGTCAAATCGTTTTTCTTTCCATCTCTCAGAACTTCAATGGATTCATAAACTTCAAACCAGTTACCGATATAATTCCCGAGTGGTTGATTCATATCTGTGATAAAGGCAATACACTTTTTCCCGAATGCTTTTGCAGTATTGTATAATGAATAAGCTAATTGTTCGGCGTCTTTCATCTCTTTCATAAAAGCGCCGTTTCCTGTTTTTACATCAAGTACAAGTGCATCAATTCCTTCAGCGAGTTTTTTGCTCATTATGCTGGCGGTGATTAAAGGAATTGATTCAACTGTTGCAGTAACATCACGAAGTGAATAAATCAGTTTGTCTGCAGGAGCAATTTCTTTTGTCTGCCCGATTAAGACGGCACCGGTTTTCTTCAAAACATTCTTATATTCTTTTAGATTTAAATCAGTTCTGAAACCGGGAATTGATTCAAGTTTATCAAGAGTTCCGCCTGTATGTCCAAGTCCTCTTCCTGAAATCATTGGAACATAAACTCCTGCAGCGGCAGCAATTGGTGCAATTATAAGAGAAGTTTTATCTCCAACTCCACCAGTTGAATGCTTGTCAACTTTAACGCCTTTGATTGATGAGAGATCAACAACTTGTCCGCTGTAAAGCATTGCTTTGGTCAGTGCAGCAGTTTCAGATTTGTTGAGCCCATTGATAAATGCTGCCATCAGAAAAGCGGAGAATTGATAATCGGGAATTTTGCCTTTAGTGTATGCAGAAATGAGGAATTCGATTTCTTCTTTTGTGAGAGGATGTTTATCTCTCTTTTTACGGATAATTTCTATTGTGTTCATACCGAAATATAAATCATTCTATAATTAAAAAGGTTGATGTATAATAAATCAGCAAGGCATAACAAACTTAACATAATTATCAGCAGTTGGTAATTACTTCTGACTTCATCTTTGTTGTATAGCCAAAGGCAAATATTTATCTTTGCCCACAAAATAAAGAAGGAGTATTTAATACAAGATGCATTTTAAGAGACGAACTCACACTTGCGGAGAACTAAGAGAAAAAAATATCGGAGAAAGTGTAATTCTTCACGGCTGGGTTGATAAAAGAAGAGACCTTGGCGGAGTAATTTTTATTGAACTCCGCGATCGTTATGGAATAACTCAGGTTGTATTCGAACCAACATTTAACAAGGAAGCTCATCACGAAGCCAAAGATTTACGAAGCGAATATGTAATTTCCATTGAAGGTGTTGTCAGAAAAAGGCCCGAAGGAACTGATAATTTGGAACTTGAAACAGGACAGATTGATGTGATGGTAAATAAACTCATCATACTTAATGAAGCAATAACTCCTCCGTTTCCAATCAGAGATGATATTGATACTCACGAAGATTTACGATTGAAGTATCGTTATCTTGATTTGCGCAGACCGAAGCTTCAGAAAAATCTATTGCTGCGACATAAAATGTATCAACTCACAAGAAAATATTTTGATCAGAATAGTTTTGTTGAAGTTGAAACTCCTGTACTTATGAAAAGTACTCCGGAAGGTGCAAGAGATTTTCTGGTTCCAAGCAGATTGCATAAAGGTAAATTCTATGCACTTCCTCAGTCGCCGCAAACTTATAAGCAAATATTAATGGTTTCCGGTCTCGATCGTTACTTTCAGATTGTAAAATGTTTCCGAGATGAGGATTTAAGAGCTGATCGTCAACCAGAATTTACACAGATTGATGTTGAAATGTCTTTTGTTGATCAGGAAGATATTTTTCAGATTGTTGAAGGTCTTATGAAACTAATGTTCAAAGAAGTGTGGAATAAAGATCTTCAGACGCCTATCCCAAGACTTTCTTTTGATGAAGCAATGGAAAAATATGGAAGTGATAAGCCGGATTTAAGATTTGATCTTGAAATGAAAAATCTGAATCACATCTTTAAGAATACTGAATTCAGAGTCTTTAAAGATGCTATTGAAAGTGAAGGAATAATTTCCGGATTACTTGCACCAGGTTGTGGTGAATATACAAGAAATCAACTTGATGTGCTTACGGATTTCGTTAAAGGTTACGGTGCAAAAGGTTTGATATGGATAAGAGTAAGGCAAAATGATAATGGACTTGAACTTGAGTCACCGACAATGAAATTTTTTACTGATGAAGAAAAACAAAATCTTATTAAAGAACTTGATGCCAAAGCAGGGGATTTAATTTTTATTCTTTCCGGAAGCAGACTGAAAACACTTAACATTGCCGGACAACTTCGTCTGGAAATGGCTCGCCGGCTTGATCTGATCAAACCAGATTCTGAACCAAGATTACTTTGGGTTACAGATTTTCCGTTATTCGAATGGGACGAAGAGACAAAGCGATACTATGCAATGCATCATCCGTTTACCTCCCCACGATTAGAAGACATTCCGTTGATGGAAACCGATCCATCAAAAGTTAAAGCAAGAGCTTATGATCTTGTTCTGAATGGAAATGAAATTGCAGGTGGCAGCATCAGAATTCACAATTCTGAATTACAGGCAAAAATGTTTAAGGTGCTTGGAATTTCAGAAGAAGAAGCTCAGACAAAATTTGGCTTTCTTATGAATGCTTTCAAATATGGTGCACCGCCGCACGGAGGAATCGCATTTGGTTTCGACAGAATGGCAATGATTTTTGCAGGCGAACAATCCATAAGAGATGTTATTGCATTTCCTAAAACAGCAAGCGGAATATCACTTATGGACGATTCTCCCTCCTATGTTGACGAAGCACAGCTGAGAGAATT
>CALHAB010000100.1 GCA_937934185.1 uncultured Ignavibacterium sp.
TAGCTATCTGGCTTTATTTACAGCTAATATTTTTCACTTCCATCACATATCCCTCAACAATTTTAAATCTGAGGTAGTTTCCGAGGAAGGATTAAATGCCAGCTTAAAAGTTAATCATCCGTCATTACAATGCCCTGTTCACAATTCTTTTAACAGTATTCATACATTTAATTTAACCGGATATCCAAATTTTTCTGACATTTTTATTTCGCCAAAAAAAATAAATTTAATCAGATCTGATTTCTTCTATAATTTTCATTTTTATACATCTTCCAATCTAAGAGCCCCGCCATCTCTTTTCTTTTAATATTTCATCATATTTAAATAAAAATTTTTTGTTATTTCATTTCAAATTAAAGGAGAAGAAAATGATTTTTATTAAAAAATCAGGAAAGATTATTGTATTCTTTTTTACATTAGCAACATTTACGCTCTCTTTAAGTTCGTGTAAAGACGATCCATTAGAACCAGATATGAATCACTTTGAAGCCGAAGGTTTGGTACTTTATCAGTCAGGAATTAAAGTAGCTGAAATTTTTAGAGGTGTTACTCAAGATACTTTATCAGCAATTGTTGGCCAGAGAACCTCTCACTTTGATGTAAAATTTTATAATGCAAACAAGCAAGAACTAGACCCTCCTGATCATACAAAACAGCCATTTGCCTGGGAGATTCAGGATACGAGTATAGTTGGAATCTGGCAACATCCCGGTGAAGAAGGAAGTTATGAGTTTCATCTTGAAGGAAAACAAGTAGGCATAACTCAAATTGAATTTTTCATTATGCATGAGGGACACGCTGATTTCAGATCAGGGAAAATTCCTGTTAAAGTGACCAATTGAAAAAATGACAAAACATCTTTCTAAATATCACCTTCATGCAACGAAGGTGATATTATTTATATTATTATTTACATTCAATGCTTACAGTAAGGAAGAACTTTTTATTATTGAAGGAATAGTGCTAAATGCGGAGACATCAGAACCGGTAAGTAATGCGGTAGTTCTGGTGGTTGGGACGAATAATTATATTACCACAAAATCTGACGGCACCTTTTCTCTTCAGGTGAATAGTACTGGTACAATCAGAATAAAAATAACTCATATTGCCTATCAAGAAAAGCTAATTGATTTCAATTCAGAAAATGAATCGAAAAAGAAGCTTATAGTTTATCTAATTCCCAAGATTGTGAATTTACCCTCAGTTATAATTACAGATAACACATCCACATCTGTATTTGAAGAGATCAAAGACTACTCGATTATTTTGAAAGGCAAAGAGTTGCAACGTCAGTTAAGTCAGACTTTAGCTACTACTTTGAAAAACGAAGCTGGACTTTCAGTGCGATCAATGGGTCCTGCTCCGTCAAGACCTGTTTACAGAGGTCTTGGTCAGGACAGGATTCTTATAAGTGAAGATGGGATGAAAACCATTGACCTCTCTGCAACTTCACCTGATCATGCAGTTACAATAGAGCCCTTTACTTCTGATAAAATCGAAGTGCTTAGAGGGCCTAAAATATTAACTAAGTCCTCTTCAACTATCGGAGGGATTGTCAATATTTCAAGAAATGAAATTCCACAGCAAATTCATAATACTTATCATTTAACTGTTGGAGGATATGCTGAAACGGTAAATAAAGGTTACCTTGGTTCTATTCAATCTGAGGTTCCATTTAATCCGCTTGCGATCAAACTTGAATTAAGTAAGAGGATAACATCTGATCTTAAAACACCCGACGGTTTAGTTAAAAACTCTTCATCTGAAAATTTAAATTCTGCTTTTGGACTAAGTTATATAGATGACTTCGGCTATTCAGGAGCTGCATTTCGATTGTATAATTTAAGTTATGGAATTCCGGGAGGATTTATAGGTGCTCATCCAAAAGGTGTAAAGATTGATATAAACAAAAAGCAATTTCACTTTAACTCAAAAGTAAAAGTTTTAAGTGATTCAAATAATATTAACCTTTCTTATAAAAATATTTATTACCGGCATAAGGAATTTGAATTTAGTGGAAGAATTGGTTCAGAGTTCAGAATAATAACAAATCTGGCAAGTCTTGATTACACCCATTCAAAGCTCTTCAATTTCGATGATGGTATTTTAGGTATTTCTTTGGAACACAGAGATTTTGAAATAGGTGGTTATGTTTTTACACCTCCGACCAATTCAATAAATATTTCAACCTACCTTTATGAAGAGATTAACCTGGGCAGGGCAAATTTTAATTTTGGTATCAGATACTCATTTGATAATATCAATCCCAAAGTCGAGAAACCGGATAGTAAAATAGGAGAAATCCGTAAAAGAAAATTTAACAACATTTCTCTATCTGCATCTTTGATATATCAACTAACAGATGTTGTTTTTGTTGGGTCAAACTTAAGTCGCTCAACGAGAGTGCCCACAATTGAAGAATTGTTCTCTGAAGGTCCGCATCTCGCTGCTTATTCTTATGAGGTTGGTAATCCCGAATTAAATAGTGAGTCAGGAATAGGCACAGAGGTTTTTATTTATCACAAATTCCAAAATTTTAATTTTAACTTAAATGCTTTTTATAACAATTTTGATTCATTCATTATACCGAGGAATAGTGGAGAAATAAATTATCAAACATTTCTTCCGATTTATAAAACATATGGCATTGCTGCAGTACTTTATGGGCTGGATGGATGGTTTAATTGGAATTTTTTTGACAGATATTTTCTGAGTTCATCATTCAGTTATACTAAAGGAATGTTCCGTGAAAATTCTGAACCATTACCGCAAATTCCTCCTTTTAAGGGTACAACAGGTATTCAATTCAAGGCAGATAATCTTCAAATTGGATTAAACTGCGATTGGGCGTTTAGTCAAAAGAATGTTGATTTATTTGAACAACCAACTGACGGATACTTTGTTTTCAACTCATTCATCCAATACTTATTTTACATTGAAGAAAGTGTTAATTCGATATCATTAAATATTGATAATATATTTAATAAAAGTTACAGAAATCATCTATCGAGAATCAAATCAATATTACCCGAAGCAGGATTTAATATAAGATTAATTTACAAGCTTATGCTTTAATTTGGGATTTTTGTGGTTGGCTTATATATTTGGACACAAAATTTCAGCTATAAATCTTCTTTTGGAGAGGTGGGTGAGTGGCTGAAACCAACGGTTTGCTAAACCGTCGTACTCTGTAAAGGGGTACCGAGGGTTCGAATCCCTCCCTCTCCGCT
>CALHAB010000101.1 GCA_937934185.1 uncultured Ignavibacterium sp.
GATCCGAATGCAAGGTATCAGAATGGAAACTCACCACAACAATTAGTTGATGATGTTGTTACGAAGAAAATCAACGCGTCAACCCAGGAAGAAATTGATAAACTGTTCAGGAAATAATGAGTAAAGTTGAAATCAATCCGATACTCAACGATCCCGAAATGAAGGAGATTGTTGATAGTTTTCTTGTAGAATCTAAAGAGATTATAGATTCTCTTGATCTGGATTTAATTGAACTGGAGAAAAGCCCAAATGATGAGAGTCTTCTGAATAAGGTCTTTCGTTCATTTCATACCATTAAGGGAGCATCTGGTTTTCTGAATCTAAATAAACTTACTTCACTTACTCATCGGTGCGAAGATATTCTCAACAAACTGAGGAAGAAAGAAGCTCAACTTGATTCAGCCATTATGGATTCGATTCTTTTAGGTTATGATAAGATGAAAGAATTAATAAATTCAATCGAATTAAATCATAATGAAGATGTAGATGTTGAAAATGTAATTCAGAAACTTCAGTTAACAATCAGCAGACTGGAGGGAAATTCCGAACTAACACCAAGAATTCCTGTTGAGAAAAAAAGCAGGAAAGGAAGAAAGAAAAAAAATAGTGCAGAACAGACTGCTGCAGAGCATCAGAATGAAGTGATTCCTGAATCGGAAGAAATCACTAAAACTCTTCGGTCCGATGAACAGAAAAATGAAGTTGAGAATAATAATCAGGAAAACAGAAAAGCAGATAACTCTATTCGCGTGGATGTAGAAAAACTTGATGAACTATTGAATATGGTGTCAGAACTTGTGCTTGGGAGAAACCGCCTTGCTCAGATAAATCTTGAAGTATCAAGAGAATTTGAAGGAACACAACTTGCCCGTGAACTTGAAGACACAACAAAGCTGATTGATATGATGACAAATGAGCTGCAGCAGTTAGTTATGAAAACAAGGATGGTTAAAATTGGCAAAGTATTTAATAAATATCCAAGGCTTGTAAGAGATTTGTCGAAAATTGCAAACAAAAAAATTAATCTTATCATCGAAGGTGAAGAAACTGAACTCGATAAAACTCTCATCGAAGAAATCAATGATCCGCTTGTTCATATTATAAGAAACAGTATTGATCACGGAATCGAAAAAGAAGAAGAGAGAATAAAAGCAGGTAAAAATCCTGCCGGCACAATTAAGCTTGGTGCTGAGCATGAAGGCAATAATATAATTATCACAATTGAAGATGATGGTAAAGGAATAGATCCTGAAGTAATAAAATCAAAAGCAGTAAGCAAAGGATTAATATCGCAACAAAAAGCCGATGAATTATCAAAACAGGATTTGCTTAATCTGATTTTTCTTCCCGGATTTTCAACCGCTGAAGTGGTTACCAACATTTCCGGAAGAGGAGTTGGAATGGATGTAGTAAAGACCAATGTAACCAGGTTAAGAGGAATGATAAATCTTGAGTCAACGGTTGGTGTCGGAACTAAAATTCAGATAAAACTTCCGCTTACTTTGGCAATAATAAGCGGAATGATAGTAAGAGTTGAAAAAGATCAGTTTGTTATTCCTCTTAACTCAGTTATTGAAGTTATCAGAGTTCATTCGGAAAACATTTATTCAATTAACAACAAACCGGTTATAAAACTTCGCGATAGAATTATTCCACTTGTTTCTTTAAGAGAAGTGGTATTAAATCAAACCAAAAAATCAGAAAATAATATCTGGCAATATGTTGTCATTGTTGGGTTAGCGGAAAGACAAGCAGGAATTGAAGTTGATGAATTATTGGGACAGAAAGAAATTGTGATTAAATCACTTGGAAACTATATCGGAAGAGTTCCCGGTATAGCCGGCTCAACCATAATGGGTGATGGAACTGTAATTCTAATTCTTGATATAAATGAACTGATAAACAAAACTCAGTATGACAAATAATAAAAAAATAAAAGTGCTTGTTATTGATGATTCCGCTTTTATGAGAAAGACTCTTTCTTTTATGCTCGAAAGTGCAGGTGATATTGAAGTGGTTGCTGCTGCGAAAAATGGACTTGAAGGTTATGAATTAATTAAAACTCATCAGCCGGATATCGTGACTCTTGATTTTGAAATGCCTGGGATGAATGGACTGGAGACGCTCGATAAAATTATGAAAGATAATCCGGTTCCGGTTTTAATGGTAAGTTCATTTACAACTGAAGGTGCTGAAATAACAATTAAAGCACTATCTTTAGGTGCGGTGGATTTCCTTCCGAAAGAGCCAACTTCTGTTTCCAGCGGAATCATGAAAATAAAGGATGAACTGATTGATAAGATCAGAAATATCTATAAGCAGACTTCAATAGCAACAAGACTGAGAAGAATATCAAATATTACAATTGGCGAGAAGAAACCGAATAAAGTTAAAACTCAGTTACAGAATTGGTTTCCGGCATTTGATATCAGAGCAATTCTAATCGGAATTTCAACAGGAGGACCTTTATCATTACAAAAAGTAATTCCACATTTACATCCTCATTTACCGGTTCCGGTCGTAGTTGTTCAACATATGCCTCCGATGTTTACTAACTCATTAGCTGAAAGATTAAATAAGTTAAGCGAGCTAACTGTAAAAGAAGCATCAGATAATGATTTACTTGAACCTTCAAAAGTTTATCTGGCTCCGGGCGGCAAGCATTTATTAGTTTCTCAAAATTCTGGTCGTGTGTCTTTAAAAATTTCTGAAACTCCCGATAATACATTGTACAGACCTTGCGTTGATGTAACATTAAATTCAATGATAGATGTATTTGGAAAAACTGTTCTTCCTATAATTATGACTGGGATGGGTAAAGATGGATTGGAGGCAGTTAAAGGATTAAAGCAAATTGGCGGTTACGCTCTAGCACAGGATGAAGAAAGCAGTGTTGTTTATGGAATGCCGAAAGCAATAGCAGATAATAATCTGGCTGATTTGATTTTACCATTAGATAAAATAGCTCATCAGATAAATAAAATATTTAAATACGAGTATTCTTATGCAGGAAATGTTGTTTGAAGTAATAAACTCAAATGGATTAAAAAGCGGAAAGAATGTCATAAAATCCGAAGAGCTTCACCTCGAAGGCAAAACTAAAATTTCATTTGAGGAAGATGAAATTGATGGAATAAAGATTGTTCTTAACAAAGATGAAAACAATAATGTCCGCGAAATAAAATTTATCTGCAGCTGCGGACAAACAAAATCAATTATTCTTGATTACGGCGAATAAAGTTTACGCATAGCATAGCTCCCTCCGATGAGCCGCCTTGCTTCGGTAAGGCGGTTCCTCTCTTTTTAATAAAGCAAGTTACTATTTATTGATCAATTTTTCTTTTTCTTGATTCTTCTAAACTTCTGAGTAATAACTGACAGTTGTTTATAATTAGCCAACTAATCAAACGAAGAAACAAAAAATCTCTTAATCTTAAAATCATTTTGCGTGGTATCATATTTGTCACTGCCTTTACAAAACAGGTAAAGGTAATGAATACACCGACAATAAAACTTCTTGAAAAATTTATTGATTACTGCTCAGTTAAAAACAAAGTGATCAGTAAAAACATTGCTAACATCGGAACAGAAAACTACAGAAGAGAAGATGTTTCTTTTCAGGAAATGCTCGATACAAAGATGAATCAGATGAGAACCACTAATCCAAAACACATCAGTTTTCTCCCAACCAGCGAAAATCAGTTCCAGATTTTTAAAGACAAAGCAATGGAAAATGTCTCAGGTGTTAATAATGTGGATATAGATAAAGAAATGTCTGAGTTAGCTTCAAATGCACTGCTGTTCAGATTTTCATCGAAAAAAATCGGAGACTATTATCGTGGTCTTCAAAATGTAATTAAAGGCGGAGGTAAATTATGAAAATAGGTGATAACATTCTTGGTTTTGGAATAAGTGCTAAAGGTCTGAGTGTTCAGAGAAAGAAAATGAATCTGATTGCAGAAAATCTTGCTAACGGAAATTCTGTCAGAACAGCTGATGGTCAGCCGGTTAAAAGAAAAATTCTGAATGTAACTCAGAAGAAGAATGTTCTTAACCAGCAGGTTGCTGACTTTTCAAAAACTATGAAGCTTGCAACAACTAATCCTAATCATATTTCAAATCCGACTTTGATTACCAATAAAACAAGTTCAACTTCTGATCTTGAGTTCAAAGTGGCTGAAGATAATACGCCCGGCGATATTGTCTATATGCCCGAGCATCCGAATGCTGATGAAAATGGATATGTGCAGATGTCGAACATAAACACTATTACTGAGATGATTGATATGATTGCTGCATCAAGAAGTTATGAAGCAAATCTCACAGCATTCAACGCATCAAAACAAATGGCAAAAGATTCTTTGGAGATATAAAATGAAAATCGGACAAAACTCAAATCAGAATTTTATCAACAACATTACTGTAAACAGCAGAATTAATCGTGCATATTCACAAAATGTAAAATCATCTGAAGAAGTTTTGAATGAAAAAGAAAAACAGTTCTTTGCACAAATGTTTCCGGACAAAAGTTCTGAAATAATGGAATACAGTTTTTACGGAAAGTCCGGAAAACTTAATAACATAAAAATTGGTTCACACTTCGACAGGAGAGGTTAATATGGCTATTGAATCCATTGGCGGCAAACTTCCTTCACTTATTCAGGAAGTTCAGAAACAAACGAAGGATATTTCCGGATTCGGAAATGTTCTTGGTGAATTTATCGGATCTGTAAATGATGATCAGTTAAAGTCATCTCAGATAACAAATGATTTTATTAATGGTGATGGAGTTGAAATTCACGAGGTGATGATTGCCGGAGAGAAAGCTAAAACAAGTCTGGAACTTCTGATGGAAATCAGAAACAAAACAATTGATATGTATCGCGAACTAACAAGAATGTCAATATAATGTTATGAGCAAAAATCCAACCGAAGCATTAACATCAGCATTAAATTCACTTTCGCTTCAGCAGAAAGTTCTTATCGGCGGAACTGCTGTTATTACAATGGTGCTCATCATCATACTTGTTACGATGATGAATGAACCATCATACTCAGTTTTGTATGCAAATCTTACTCAACAGGATGCTTCCAAAGTAGTTGATCATTTGAGTGCTCAGAAAATTCCTTATAAGATTGAAGATAACGGAACAGTAATTAAAGTGCCTAAAGATAAATTGTATGAAACAAGATTGGAGTTAGCCGGAAAAGGAATTCCTACTTCAGGTACAATCGGATATGAACTGTTTGATAAATCAACAATGGGAATGTCCGATTTCATGCAAAAGTTAAATTATAAAAGAGCACTTGAAGGAGAACTTGCCAGAACAATACTTGGCCAGGATGGAGTTGAAGGTGCAAGAGTTCACATCGTTTTTCCTGAAAGAACTATTTTCCGTGATGAACAAAAGCAGCCAACAGCATCAATAGTTCTTAAGTTAAGAGACAATTACAAATTGCAGCGAACAAGTGCAATGGCAATCGTTAATCTTGTCGCAAGTGCTGTTGAAGGTCTTTCGACAAACAACATTACTCTTATTGACACACACGGCAGACTGTTGTGGAAAGAAGATAGTGACGGGACAATGACCATATCATCAGGAAAACAATATGAAATAAAAAATTCTGTTGAAACTTATCTTGCACAAAAAGCACAAACTATACTTGATAATGTTCTCGGATATGGAAATGCACTTGTTCAGGTTAATGCAGAGTTAAATTTCGATCAGGTTGAAAAAACTATGGAACTTTATGATCCTGAATCACAGGTTGTTGTAAGTGAGCAAACATTAAAGTCATCAAATGTTGGTAAAGCAATCGGCGATACATCAGCTCAATCAACAGAAAATGTTACTACAAATTATGAGATAAGTAAAACCGTTCAGCGTGTGGTTGAAGGAACGGGAAATATTTTACGGTTGAGTGTTGCAGCAGTTATTAATGATGTTCCGAAGCAAATTGAGAAAGATGGAAAAACAGTAATTGAGTATGTCCCCCGCTCTCAGGACCAGATACGTAAACTCGAAGAATTAATTAAGAGTGCTGTTGGAGTAAATCCCGAAAGAAATGATCAGGTTTCAATTGTTAACATACCTTTTGAAACAAAACCAACTGATGAATTGGTTGAAGAATCCTCTCCCTGGTTTGAAGATGCAAACGGTATATCAAATCTTGTTTTGGTTCTTTTAGCAATAGGAGCATCAATATTTCTGTTGAAAGGATTGATGTCAAAACTAAAGAGTGAAAAAATATTTTTAGGAACCATTCCAAGTGAACTAAGTCCTGCAGGTGCAGGAGGAGGAACGCATATGTTATCATCAAAACATTTGCCCGGTGCACTTAACGAAATAAAAAAGAAAAAAGATTTACTTCCTGTTGGCGATATTGAAGATGAAATAACCGATGAAGCAATCAGAAAGAAAACCAGACAGGAAAAAATTCAAAACTATGTTTCAAAAAATCCAACTGAAGCTGCAAAACTAATTAACACCTGGCTGCACGAAAATGAGTGAACAACAATACAAAGAAGATTTACTTAGTAAAGAGCAGATAAACGGAATTCAGAAAGCTGCTCTGTTAATGATTGCTCTTGATATTGAAACAGCTGCTGCTGTATTGAAATATCTTGATCCGGAGCAGGTTGAGAAAATCTCCGCTGAGATTACAAGAGTAAAAAATATTCCTTCCAAAGTTGTTGATTCGATTATGCAGGACTTTTATGATATGGTTACTGCAAGAGAATATGTTCTGGAAGGTGGTTTGGAATATGCTCAGGCAATCCTCGAAAAATCTTTTGGAATGAACAAAGCGATTGAAATTGTTGATAAAGTAAAATCACTTACAACACTCAAAGGATTCGATGTTCTTAAAAAAGCAGATTCTGTTCAGCTCGTTTCTTTCCTCAGCAAAGAACATCCGCAGACAATCGCTTTGATTTTGTCTCATCTGAATCCAGATCAGACTGCAGAAGCACTGAAAGAACTTTCTCCGGAACTCAGAGCTGATGTCGCTTATAGAATCGCAACACTCGGTAAAGTCTCTCCACAAACATTAAAGCAAATTGAAAAAGTTGTTGATGAGATGGCCGGAACAACATTGAGCCAGTCTGTTAGTAAAATCGGCGGATCAAAAAGTCTTGCAAATATTCTGAACCGGCTTAATATAAATCTTACAAAAGAAATTCTTGAACAGCTTGAAATAAATGATCCTGATGTTGCAGCAGAAGTGAAAAGATTAATGTTCATGTTTGAAGATATAATCAACATACAGGATAAAGACATTCAGAAAATTCTTAAAGAAGTTGACAGAAAAGATCTCGCACTAGCATTGAAGGTTGCTGATGATGCACTTCGCAATAAAATTTTCTCAAATATGTCAGAAAGAGCAGCTGACTTGTTGAAAGAAGAATTGCAGTATATGGGCATGGTTAAACTCAAAGAAGTTGAAGCGGCTCAATCCAAGATAATAGACATAATTAAGAGTCTCGAAGAGAGCGGTGAAATCTCACTTAATATGCGCGGCAGTAAAGAGGATGTTTATGTCTAATGTTATTAAACTAAACGGCAAATCGGCAAGAGTTAATGTTAAGATTAGTGATGAATCATTTGCACCGCTTGAAAATGATCACAAAGAAAACACGCTTGAACTGGAATTACATAACAGATATATAGCTGGTTTTAATGATGGTCAGAAAGATGCAGCAGCAAGATTACAAAATGAGTATCTTGAAAAACTAAAGGTTAGATATAATCAACTTGAAGAATTGATGAATCATTTAGAAGAGAACATAAAAAATCAGAGCGAAAATTTCAGTCAGCTTGTCATTGATACATCATTTGCGATTGCTGAAAAAATTATTCAACGAGAGATTGATAAAGATTCAAACATTGTAAGTGTTATCGAAAGTTGTCTTAAAAAAGTAATGACTGCAAACAGCATTCTGATAAAGCTTAATCCAAAGGATTTCGATTTCGTAACAAATGATCTTAAAGATTTAAACAAAACTTTAGATGTTTCAAGAATCAAACTTGAAAAAGATGAAATGATTGAAAAAGGCGGCTGTCTTATCGAAACTGAAATCGGAAATGCTGATGCACGGATTTCTTCTCAGTTAAATGAATTAAAAAGAAAACTTGAGCAATTAAGCGAACAGAATAATGATAATTGAATTAGCTGAAAAATATAAAAGTGTTATCAAAAGTACCGAAACAATAAAGCTTAGTGGAAAAGTAAGCGATGTGATTGGTTTGGTTATAGTTTCAGTAGGACCTAATGTATCGCTTGGCGAGATTTGTTCGATAGTTGACAGAAACGGAAATGAAGTCTGTAAATCAGAAGTTGTTGGCTTTAAAGACGGTAAAGTTCTTTCAGTTGCGCTGGGTGAGGTTCAGAACATTTCACCAAAATCAGAGATTATAGCAGAAGGAAAATCATTTTCTGTTGGTGTTGGAAAAGAATTGTTGGGAAGAGTTATCGATGGTCTTGGTAATCCGATTGATGGAAAAGGAGAATTAAAAGTTTCTTCATACAGATCAATCTATCGTGAAGCACCAAATCCTTTACACAGAAAACGAATTGAAACTCCACTGCAAACCGGTGTTCGTGCAATTGATGGATTACTTACAATCGGTAAAGGACAACGAATGGGAATTTTTGCCGGCAGCGGCGTTGGTAAAAGTGTTACTCTGGGAATGATTGCACGAAACACAAATGCTGATGTAAATGTAATTACACTTATAGGAGAACGGGGAAGAGAAGTAAGAGAATTTATTGAAAGAGATTTGGGTGAAGAAGGACTGCAGAGATCAGTAGTTGTGGTTGCAACGAGTGATAAATCAGCACTGATCAGAATGAAAGGTGCATTTATCGGGACAACAATTGCAGAATACTTCCGTGATCTTGGAATGGATGTTCTGCTGATGATGGATTCTGTAACAAGATTTGCAATGGCTCAGAGAGAAATCGGACTTGCAATCGGTGAACCGCCGACAACAAAAGGATATACACCAAGTGTGTTTGCAACACTACCAAAACTTTTGGAAAGAGCCGGTACTTCTGATAAAGGTTCCATTACAGGATTATACAATGTTCTTGTTGACGGCGATGATTTAACTGAACCAATTGCTGATGCAGTTCGCTCAATACTCGATGGACATATTGTGCTTTCGCGTCGTCTTGCAAACAGTGGACAATTTCCTGCTGTTGATCCATTGCAGAGTGTAAGCAGAGTAATGCCTGATATTACAACTAATGATCATAGAGAAAGAATAAAAATTTTTAACGAAATACTTGCAACTTATAAAGAAGCAGAAGACCTCATAAACATCGGCGCTTATGTTAAAGGAAGCAATCCTGCAATTGATCATGCTCTTTCCAAAATTTCTCAGCTTAAGTCTTTTTTAAGGCAGGATATGTTTGAAAAGACTGATTTTAACTCAACAATCAAAAGATTAAATGAAATTATTCAACTGTAGATAAGCTATGGCAAAATTTATTTTCAGACTGGACTCAGTTAAAAGAGTAAAAGAGAATTATGAAAAGAAAGCTAAAAGAGAATTAGCTGTTATAAATAATTACATAAATGATCATCAGAAAATTCGGGAGAAACTTATTGAGGAAATAAATTCATTGAGAAATAATGTTAAGCCCAGAATGACTGCTTCGGAATTAAAATTTCTCGGTGGATATAAAAACTCACTTAATACGAGAATAAAAAATGAAGAAGCAGAATTAACACGACTCGAACAGGAAAAGTTAAGAAAAGTTTCTGAAGTGATGCAGAAAGCGAAAGAGAAAAAAATATTAACTCAGCTTGAGGAGCATCAGCATAAAGAATTTATTAAAGAAGAAAACAAAAGTGAGCTTAAACAATTTGATGAAATTGCTATACAGAATTTTAGCCGGGATAAAAAATGAAAACATACATACTTAATACTCTGCCATTTGTTTTTGCATTTATAGTAGTAACTGGTGTGATCATTTATCTGAACGGACAATTTAACAACATATTTCAATTTGATTTCACACCGAAAAATCAGGTTTATTCTGAACAAAAAGATCCGACTCAATTAGATCAAACAAAAGAAATTAAATCAACAGATAAAAAAATGGGAGCAAAAAATGATTCATTGTTAGTCTCTGAATTTCCAACTGATTCAATCTTTAATGCAAATCTGACCGAAGACAAAATTATTCCTCAAACAGAGATTGACTCTGACATAAAAGAAAATTCTAAAAAAGAATTAAAAAAACAACTTGAAAAGAAACCTGAAGCAGAGATTAACAAGATTGAACAAAAGTTCACATCAAATCAAACAAATCAATCAAATGAACCCAAGCAGCAAAAACAGGATTCGTCTTACAGCAACTGGTTAAAGAAAGTATCAAAACTTCTTGAGCAGATGGAACCTTCCAAAGCATCTAAAATAATTCAGAACTATTCCGATAATGTGGCAAGAGATATAATCTATACAATGAATAAAAAAAGTGCTGCAAAAATTGTTTCTGAATTAAGTCCGGAAATTGCTCAAAGAATTATAAGGTATGACTGATGTTTATCAATTCACTTTTTCTGTCTGAGCTGCTGAATCTGAAAACTGAAAAGCAATCATCCGCTCAGGATGAAAACGGTTTTTCACACCTGTTTTCAGAAATAATAAAAATCAAGAATGCCGCTGAAGAAACTTCGTTCGTACCTGAAAATATCGGCGGAACTTTACTCGACCATAAGACAATTTTTATTTCCAATTCATCTCCGCTTGAAAATAAATCAATCAGTAAATCAACCTCTGCAGCAGGAATTATTGTAGAGCTTTATAAACTTTTCAACTCAGATAATAGTCTTCCGAAAAGTGATTCTGCAAATCTGATTTCATCATTAAATAAAATTACAACAGATAAAAATCAGTTTCTGAATAGTATTCAGGTGCTTATAAAAAACATTCTAAGCGATACGAATAATCAGAGCAATGAAGTTGAGGTAAGATATGTTTCAAAGAATTTAATTGAAACAAAAAAAGTTAATCAGGAGAATCTTTTTCAGTTTACAGAGTATCTTTCAAAACTGATTGAAGGAAATCAATCATTTTCATTTGTTATCGGAGCCAATTCAAAGCAAATATTGTTCGATGTAGAGAACCTCTCTTCTGATATTGAGGAAAAGACCAATTCACAATTAGTTCAAAGTACTGTTAAAGCAACGATTGAAAGCGATTTGGAATTTGAATCTGAGACTGAGTCAGCTACTGAAAATGCTGGATTGAAAACTGATGCAATACAAAATATTTGTGATAAAGAAGTTGATGAAAATTTATTATTAGTAAAAACCGACAGTAAAGAAAATTCAAAACAATTCTCAGATTCAATCAGTAATAATCAAAGAGTAAACTTGGTCGAGAATCGGAAATCAAAACCGGAAGTTATTTATTCATTCAATGAAAAAAGCTCCCTTAATACAAAATTGAAACCTGAGAATGAAAATTTAAATTCGATAATCAGCAATGAGAAAGAAATATTCACTTCATCATTTACAAAATCAAAATCATCTGAAAACGAAATTAAAGTTGAGATTGATGGAGAGTTAATAAGTCATAAGTCCGACAAAACTTTGAAAACAGAAAAGCCGGAATTTAAGTTCGATGGTATCGGAGAGGTTAAAATCGTTATAAAAGAAAAATCTTCACTCTCATTTCCAGCAAATGAAAACCGAATTGCAGTAGAAAATTCAACTAAAGAAACTTTTATTACAGAAAATCAACCGAAAAGATTAAATCATAATTTTGAACTCCAAAACTTCAGATCTGAAAAAGTAAATCCGGAGATTAAGCAGCCCTTAAACAATAAACAGGAATTATCAGAAAAAGATTTACCGAAAATTATCAGTACACAAAGCAATGAACCGAAAATTAGTCGTGCAGGATTACCTCTAATTGCAGATTACCAGGATTGGGATCTGGTTTTTGAAAAAAGTACAATTCAAGTCAATAATGATTTCAGGAAAGATACAACATTAGAAAGCAAAACTTCTTCTGATGAAAAAGATGATCATATTCAAATACCTGAATCAGCTGACTTAAAGCAGCAGAAAGAATTTAAGAAGACTTCTGAAAGTTCAATTAAAGCAGAGTTGGAAAAAACAACAGACAAGAAAGCAATCAATTCCTTCGAAGAGATCAAAGAGTTTAATGTTGTTTCAGAACCAAAAGAAAAAGTATTGCATCTGAAATTTTCAGGCGAAAAAAAAATAGTTACAGTAACAGATACGGCTAAGGAAAAAGTAATTTTATATGCAGAAGAAGTAAAAGCAAAAACTTTTATTGAACAGCAAAATGTATCGGATGAAAAAACAGCTGTAAGTATCAATTCAAATAGATTTGCTCACGAAAAGAATTCTAATGATCATAAATCCTCAGTTGTAAATGAAATAAGAACACAGAGTAATGAATCTATGAACAACAAAAGTTTTGAAAATCAAAATCAGAACAAGAGCGAGGCCAGGCAGATTGATATTAACTCCAATCAAATCAATAAAGAAGAAAATATTCCAAATGAAAAAAGTTTCGGGTCAGAATTTATCAGTTCTAACAAGCAGTTCATACAACCAGAAATAAAGTCACATCTTCTCAACAGTAAAACTATAGTTGAACACTTTATAAAAAATCCCGTAGAGTCAGGAACACTTGAAAAGTTTTTACAGATACTGGATAAGCAGGAAATTATTCAGAGATCAGAAATAGTCAGTTATTCAAAGCAAAGTCATTCAGTGGAAATAAAATTATCGCCCGAGGAATTGGGAAGTATAAAAATATTACTCGATACAAACGATAATAATGTGAGCGCTAAAATTGAAGTGGGGAATGAGCATACAAGAGCAATTGTAGTTAATAATCTTTCGCAGCTTAAAGAAAGTTTAAATCAGCAAGGAATAAATCTGAATAATGTTAATGTAACAGTTTCAACGGAAGATCAAAGGAATCCGGAACAATCAAAACAAAAGATCAAAAAGAAATCACAGAGTGATAATTCAAAAGTTGAAATTACTGAGGAAAAGAAAACTGTGAGAAATTTAGGATACAACACATACGAGTATTTAGCGTAGGAGAAAAATTATGCAAACAGGAATAACAAGCGGCTTGGGATATCTGAATAACACAACAGCAGGAAAATCAGTTTTAGGTAAAGATGATTTTCTTAAGCTGATGCTGACACAGATGAAAAGCCAGGATCCTTTGAACCCGATGGAATCAACTGAGTTTGCTGCACAGCTTGCACAGTTCAGTTCACTTGAGCAGCTGCTTAATCTGAATAATCAGATGAAAACCAGCATTGATGCAAATTTCTATCTGACACAATCTATCAATAATACTCTGGCTGCAACTTTTATTGGTAAAGAAGCAAAGTTATCAACTAATAAATTTCAGTTTAACGGACAGGAATCACAGACTATTGGTTATAATCTTGGTTCGCGTGCAACGAATGTTACAATAAAAATTTACAATGAAGATGGAGCATTGGTAAAGACAATTGAAAACTCTCCGGCTAATGCAGGTGATAATAAACTTTCCTGGGATTTCACCGATAATAATGGCAACACCGTTCCTTATGGTAAGTACAGATTTGAAGTTGAAGCAATTGATGCAAATGAAAATCCGATTAGAGTTTCAAAATATGTTCTTGGAAAAATTGGCGGAGTAAGATTTACAGAATTCGGAACCAAACTTTTAATCAACGGAACTGAATTTAATCTTTCTGACATTCTGGAAATTTTTGAACCTTCAAACGGAGGAAACTAAATGTATGAAATAAATGGAATCAAAGTACCATTTCTGCCGATCAATAATTATGACGGCGAACAGGTACGAAACAAAAGTTCGGCTGAAAGTTTTGAATCAATATTTCAGCAGGAACTTGAGAAACTAAAATTTTCTCATCACGCGCTGAAGCGTCTTGAAGAAAGAAACATCAGTTTAAGTGATGACGATATGTTGAAGATAAACACGGCTGTTGAAAAAGCTGAACAGAAAGGAGCTAAAGATTCTCTTGTTATGATGAACTCAACAGCGTTTATCGTAAATATCCCGAACAGAACAATCATTACTGCTTTACCTGTTGAAAGCGGTAATGAAAATGTGTTCACAAATATTGATTCAGTAGTGTTTGCATAGCATTAATTAACTGTTACGGGCGGGACCTCAAAAGGACGCCCGGTCCGATGGACTGACTGAAGTCGGACACCTTTTAACAAAAACTTAAAATATCAGGAGGTCATTATGTCACTTCTAAATTCTCTTTTCTCGGGCGTTTCCGGATTAAGAAACCATCAGGCAATGATGGATGTTATCAGCAACAACATCGCTAATGTTAACACAATCGGTTATAAAGGTTCGCGTGTTACATTCAGTGATACATTCAACAAAATTATCCGATACGGTTCAAACCCAACTGATACAGCCGGCGGAACAAATACTTTTC
Organism: uncultured Ignavibacterium sp.; assembly: GCA_937934185.1. Lineage (GTDB taxonomy): Bacteria > Bacteroidota > Ignavibacteria > Ignavibacteriales > Ignavibacteriaceae > Ignavibacterium. The sequence continues at coordinate 14,470 of CALHAB010000101.1, forward strand.
AGATTGGTTTGGGTATGAAGCTGAATTCTGTTGACAGAAACTGGACGCAAGGTACATTTGAAGGAACCGGAATTGTAACCGATCTTGCACTTCAGGGAAAAGGTCTTTTCATTCTTGAAAACAATGGCGAAAGATTTTATTCAAGAGCAGGTGCATTCATTTTTGATGCTCAGGGAAGATTAGTTAATTCCCAGAATGGTGCTATTGTTCAGGGTAAGGTTGCAAATGAAGAAGGCATCATTCCTCCGGGAAACTATCTTGAAGATATTATCATTGATACAAATTTAAGATTACCTGCAGTTGCAACAACTGATATCACCTGGGGTGGAAATCTGGACAGCTCTTCAAGTCTTACAAGATCTGAAAATTATCTGCAGACAGGCAACATCAATTCAAACATAAACATTGGAGATTCTGTAACAGATACAAATAAAGTTTATGATGAAAATGGTAATGAATATACTTTTACAGTAACATACACAAAAACAGCTGCCGATACTTATAATATGACTTATGTTTTAAAGGATGCTAACGGTAATAATGTTAATGGTCCAACAACGGCTACAGTAGTTTTTGATTCCGTAACAGGTCAAATGTTAACAATAAACGGCGGTGCTCCTGCTCCGATTAATATTCAGGATGTTGGATTGGGAATAAACTTTAACTTTGATCCTACTTCTGTAACACAAACCGGAAATTCAACTACACTTGCTTCAACTGTTGATTCAAACAGAAAGCCGACAATAGTTACCGGTTCTTTAACAATCTTTGATTCACTTGGTTCGCCTCATGTTCTTACAATCAAATTCACAAAGACATCAAACAATAACTGGAACTGGAGCTGTACTGTTCCTCCTGCAGACGGAACTTTAAGCGGCGCAAGCGGAACAATAACTTTCAATCCTGATGGATCAATTTCTTCAATATCTCCAAATCCACCAGTACTAACTTTTACTCCTAACAGCGGTGCAAGTCCTCAGAATATTGTTCTCAATCTTGGAACTGGTTTCAGCGGAATTACACAGACATCATCAAGTTCTGTTGTGTCTGCATTATCGCAAAATGGTTCTGCTGCTGCATCGCTTTCAAATATCAACATTGATAAATACGGATATATCATCGGAGTATTCACAAACGGACAAAGCAGACCACTTGCTCAGATACTTCTTGCTACTTTTCCGAATCTTAATGGCTTGATCAGTGTGGGCGAAAATATGTTTACTGTATCTGCAAACACAGGCGATCCTCTTATTGGTGATCCTGGTGAAACAACCGGAACAACAATTCAATCAGGCGCACTTGAACAATCAAATGTTGATCTGTCAGAAGAGTTCACAAGAATGATTGTTTCACAGAGAGGATTTCAGGCAAGTGCAAGAGTAGTAACCGTATCTGATACATTACTTCAGGAAATTACAAACCTCGTAAGATAATCACACCTAAGCCCTCGTTAAGGGAGCTCATCAATGGGCTCCCTTTTTTAACCACCTGTTGAATAGTAACCACTTTATTAAATCAAATAATTCTGTTTAATTAAAATTCACTTAAAAATTCGTGGCATATTGGTTGAAAAACCAATTCTGCAATGAAAGAAGAAAAACAAAATAAAGAACAGAAACCTGTAGAAACCTTAAAGAAAAATTCTGCTATGAAACCAAAACTTTTAATTGTTGGGCTGCCGCTTTTTATTGTCCAGCTCGTGGCAGTTTATTTTATCACTGCTAATATTCTAATTCCAAAAGATCATAAACCGAATTCAAAAGAAGAAGTTAAAACGGAACAAGTATCTGAAGAACAGAAAGAAAAGAAAAAAGAAAAGAATGATAAATCATCAGAGACTGAAAGTAATACCAGTTTGGGAGAAAACATTTTTAATCTTGATGATATCATTGTAAATCCTGCAGAAACAAACGGGAAGACTTTGGTTCTTGCAAGTTTAGGTTTTGATTTAGCTACACCTGAAGCAAAAAAAACAATGGAAGAGAAAGTGATAATTGTAAAAGATGCGGTTATAACTTTGCTCTCCAGCAAAACAGTTCCTCAGTTAAGTAATACCGCTTACCGGGATTCTCTGAAAGCAGAAATGATTTCTGATCTTTCAAGGAAAATGCCCGGAGTTAAAATCAACAACATTTATTTCAGTAAATTCATAATTCAATAATATGCCTGATGTAGTATCACAACAAGATATTGATGCCCTGTTAAAAAGCGGCGGGCAGGAAATTCCTAAACAAAAGGAAGAGAATGAAATTCAACCTTATGATTTTCGTCTTCCTAACAGAATATCCAAGACACAACTCAGAACAATAAGAACAATTCACGAAAACTTTGCAGAAAGTTTCAGTTCTTTTCTGGTTACAAAACTGCAGACGATTGTTAATATGTCTGTTAATACAGTTGACCAGATTTATTATTCTGAATATGTAATGTCAGTGCCTGATCCTGCTTGTCTTTTTACATTCAGTATCAAGCATACAGACATAAAAGGAATTCTTGAACTGAATGTTGATCTTGCACTTGCGCTTGTTGACAGATTACTTGGAGGAAATGGTACAAGCACAAAACAGCAAAAGATAATCACTCCGATTGAACAAAAAGTTCTTCAGACCGTTGTTGAGAAAGTTATGTTCGATATGAAAAAAGCCTGGCAGATAATTGACAACTTTGATTTCGTTTCTGAAAGGTTTGAACCGGATGTTGATTTTGTTCAGCTTACTTCACCGAATGAATCAGTTCTTCTGATAACTTTCGAAGTTGAACTTGGTGAGAAATCGTACTTTATGAATATATGCTTTGCGACTTTTGCTTTTGATCCGATTATCTCAAAGCTTTCGTCCAAAAAACTTTCATCAGTTCGTCCTACAAAGTATAACGGAATGAGTGCTCAGGAATTGATCCGCAAGCAGCTGAATTCTGTTCTGTTACCTGTTACAGTTGAGCTTGGAAAATCCACAATTACTTTGCAGGAAATGCTCGAACTGAAAGCAGGCGATATGATAATACTTAATAAAAAAATTCACGAAGAACTTACTGTAAAAGTCAATGGCAAAACTTTTTATTATGGTTATCCGGGAATTGTAAACAATCACAAAGCAGTAAAAGTAACAAAGAATCTTTTAACCGATAATTCTTTTTAAGGAAATAATTATGGCTGATGAATTAAACAAACAGACAGAAAATCAAAAAGTTAAAAACGGTTCTACGAAATCCGCTGCAGCGGCAGAGTTTCCACAGTTTGAAGAATCACAATTTCAGGGATTTGAAGCCGGTGAAAAAATTAACTTCATAAAAGACCTTCAGCTTAATGTTTACATTGAGCTTGGCAGAACTCAGATGCAGATTAAAGATATTCTCGAGTTAGAACGCGGCTATGTTATCGAGCTTGATAAACTTGCCAGCGAGCCGGTGGATATTTATGTGAACAATAAAAAAATTGCTGAAGGCGAAGTGGTGGTAATTGATAAACACTTCGGAATCAGGATAGTCAATCTTACCGATGATGCAGCTCAATTTAAAGGAATTTCATAATGTCCTTTTTTGAAATTCTTAAACTTGTGTTTCCGTTATTCCTAATCGTTGCGATGCTTTATGGTGTTTTACTGTTTGTAAAAAAATATCAGTTCAAAGGAAGCAAACTTAATTCGGATAATTTCAGAATTGTTACAACACTTATGCTGATGCCGAAAAAATATTTATCAGTTGTAAAAGTAAATGACAAAGTTTTAATACTTGGTTTAAGTGAACAGAATATAACACTACTCAAAGAAATGAATGCAGAAGAATTAAGTTTGAACGATGACTCGCAGCTTCAGAACAATCCAAATTTTTTAGATGTATTCAAGAAGATGATCAGACAATGAAAACGAAAGTAATACTTATTGCTCTTGTATCGATGTTTATAATCTCCTCATCCACTCTGGCTCAGCAAACTCAAAGCTTAAGCTTTCCGATTCCAAAAATAAATGTTGATGTCGGAACCTCTCAGAATGGAAAAGATGTTGCGGTAACTCTCCAGATTCTTCTGCTGATGACGATTCTTGCTTTGGCTCCTTCGATAATTATAATGACAACATCATATCTCAGAATTATCATTGTTTTTCATTTCCTCAAAAGTGCACTTGGAACTCAGCAAATGCCGCCGGGACAGTTGCTTGCCGGTGTTGCGCTGTTTATTACTTTTTTTGTGATGGCTCCAACCTGGAATAAAGTAAATCAGGATGCTCTTAAACCTTTACTCGATGAAAAGATTTCAGTTGAAGAAGCATACAATAAAGGAATCGAACCAATCAGAGAGTTTATGTTCAAGCATGTGCGTGATGAAGACCTTGAACTTTTTGTTTCAATGGCAAGTATGAGCAGACCAAACAACAGAAACGAACTTCCAACATACATTGTTGTTCCTGCTTTTGTTTTAAGTGAATTAAGAACCGGTTTTATAATCGGATTTTTTCTTTTCATTCCATTTATAATGGTTGATCTTATCATCTCATCAATATTGATGTCAATGGGCATGATGATGCTTCCGCCAATGTTAATCTCTCTTCCATTTAAAATTTTATTATTCATTCTTGTCGACGGCTGGAATTTAATCGTCGGCTCGGTTGTAAGGAGTTTTGCACAATGACAGAAGAAGTAGTAGTCGAAATACTGAAAGAAGCTTTCTTTACTTCGTTTTATATTTTGCTTCCTGTTCTTGGTGTAGCACTGATTGTTGGAATAATAGTTTCAATCTTTCAGGCGGCAACATCAATTCAGGAAATGACTTTAACATTTATTCCGAAGATACTTATTACCGCTCTAGCAATAATTCTTCTTCTACCCTGGATGATGGACAGAATGATCGCTATAACCATCAAGTTTTTTACAATGTTTAATTCATTCATAAGGTGAATATGTTCAGTGTAAGAGAATTCATCATATTGTTTTTAATATTTCTCAGAATCTCTTCTGCTTTTGTTTCTGCACCTTTCTTTGGCAACAGAATTATCCCTGTTGTTACCAAACTATTCATTTCGATGGTTATCAGTTACATTATTTTTTTATCAACAGATCATTCTGCTATCAAAGATATTCCAACCGGATGGCTGCTTTTGATATATTCTTTCAAAGAAGTTATCACAGGTTTGATAATAGGTTTTGCACTGCAGTTTGTTTTCTTCGGAGTAAGCTATGCCGGAACACTGATTGGATTTGAAATCGGATTGAATCTTGCCGAAGTATTTAATCCTTCAGAGGAAGTTAATTCAAATATAATCGGTGAGATTCTCTACTATAGCGCAATAATGATTTTCTTGCTAATCAACGGACATCATTATCTGATAAGAGCATTGCAGCAATCTTTTAATATCATTGGAATTGGAATGTTCTCATTTCCTGAGCCGCTTTATCAGACAATGATAAAACTTGCAGGAAGTGTATTTGTAATCGCTGTTAAAATTGCAACACCAATTCTGGTTTCGTTTTTCCTGATAAATATCGCAGAAGGAATTATTTCAAGAATGATTCCAAATATGCAGGTCTTCTTTGTAACTCAACCGCTTAAAGTCGGACTTGGTTTGTTAATGCTCGGATTAATCTCACCGGTTTTTATTTATATGATAAAAAATTTATTGCGTGATTATGAAAATCAGCTCTATGTGTTAATAACTTCGATGAGTTCATAAAATGGCAGAGTTTGAAGGACAGGAAAAAACCGAGCAACCGTCATCGAAGAAACTCGAAGACGCGAGAAAAAAAGGAATGGTTGCAAAGAGTATAGAAGTTAATTCTCTTATAATCGTTGTTACCGGTTTGATCACAATTTTTTTATTACAGTCATACATTGGACAAAGGATGAGCAGTTTTACAATAAATATTTTTAATTCACTTGATACTTTACCGAAGAAAATTTCTCTTCTGCCTAACATGGCTTTAGACTGGTATATGTTTTTTATTTCTGTGTTAGCACCACTTATGACTGCAGTAGTAATCGCTGGTCTCGCCTCCAACATTTCTCAGGTTGGATTTAAGCTCAGTCCCGAAGCCCTCGCTCCGAAATTTTCAAAGTTAAATCCGGCAAAAGGCATTAAGAGAATTTTTTCCTCAAAGTCAGTTGTGGAAGTCTTTAAGACATTATTAAAGTTCTTCGTAATTGCATTATTTACTTATCTGATTCTCAGTGATTTGATTGTTGCATCAGCATATCTGGATAATCTGAATCCGGCTGAAGTTATAATTTTTATGTTAGATAATGCGTTTTCACTTTTGTGGAAGATTGCATTACTGTATGCGGTTATTGCAGCTATTGATTTTGTTTATCAAAGATACAAATTCAAAAAAGATATGATGATGACCAAGCAGGAAGTGAAGGAAGAAATGAAGCAGCTTGAAGGTGATCCGACTGTAAAAGGAAGAATCAGGAAAATGCAAATGCAGGCAGCTCAGCAGAGAATGATGGCTAATCTTCCCACTGCTGATGTTGTGATAACAAACCCGACGCACTATGCTGTCGCACTGAAATATGATATGACAAAAGATTCAGCTCCTGAAGTAATAGCAAAGGGTGTTGACTTACTAGCTCAAAGAATTAAAAAAGTTGCAGCAGAACATAACATACCTTTGCACGAAGACAGGGAACTTGCAAGAGCTTTGTATAAAATGTGTGATGTTGGAGATAAAATACCACCATCATTGTTCAAAGCAGTAGCGCAAGTGCTGGCTTATGTTTACAATCTTAAGAAAAATAAAAAGTATTGAGTTGAATAATGAAACTGTTTGGAAAAAATTCTGATTTAATGCTTGCTTTCGGATTAATCCTGATACTCGGATTAATGATTATTCCGCTGCCTGCAGTTTTATTGGATTTCTTCCTTGCATTAAGTATAACTCTTTCCGTTCTGATACTTGTCGTTTCATTATTTATAAATTCACCGCTGGATATTTCGGTATTTCCAGGGTTATTATTGGTTTCAACACTATTCAGACTTGCGTTAAACATCAGCTCAACAAGATTGATTCTTATTGACGGATATGCAGGAAAAGTTATAGAAACTTTCGGATCATTCGTTGTTCGCGGTGATTATGTGGTTGGATTTATAGTATTCATAATTCTTGTTATAATTCAGTTCATAGTAATTGTAAAAGGTTCCGGAAGAATTTCAGAAGTAGCTGCAAGATTTACTCTGGATGCAATGCCCGGAAAACAAATGGCAATTGATGCAGATTTAAATACAGGATTGATTAACGAAGATCAGGCAAGAGAAAGAAGAGAAAAAATTTCGCGCGAAGCTGAATTTTATGGTGCGATGGACGGTGCAAGTAAATTCGTAAAAGGTGATGCTATTGCAGGATTGATTATCAACTTCATTAACATAGTTGGCGGTTTTATAATCGGAATTGGTCAGCGAGGATTAACAATTACTGATGCATTGCAGCAATACACAATCCTCACAATTGGTGATGGTCTGGTCTCACAGGTTCCGGCGCTGCTTATTTCAACTGCTGCCGGCTTTGTTGTAACCAGAAATGCTTCAGGAGTTTCACTCGACTCGCAATTTAAAACTCAGCTGTTTTCAAATCATAGAGTGCTTGCAATTGTAGCTGCAACAATTTTTCTTTTTGGATTTTTGCCCGGAATGCCAACCATTCCGTTTTTAATTCTGGGAGTTTCACTTGCAGTAAGTTCTTATATGAAGAAGAAAACTTCTCAAACTGTTGATGAATCAATTACAGATGAGAAAGTTACATCTCCGATTCCTGAAGAAACAGTTGAACAGTATCTGCAGGTTGATCCGATAGAAATTGAAATTGGTTATGGCTTGATTTCACTCGTTGATGAAAATCAGGGAGGAAATCTTTTTCAGAAAATTTCTGCAACAAGAAAATTTATCGCTCTTGAATACGGCGTTTTGATTCCACCGGTTCGTGTTCGTGATAACTTACAGTTGAACCCAAACCAGTACATCATAAAAATTAAAGGCAATATTGTTTCATCAGATGAAATTTTTCCTGACAGATATCTTGCAATGAATCCCGGCGGTATCACCGAGCAACTTCAGGGAATTCCTACAAAAGATCCGGCTTTTGGTTTAGACAGTTATTGGATTACAAGAGATGAAAAAGACAGAGCAGAGATGCTTGGTTACACTGTAGTTGATGCCATTTCAGTTCTTTCAACCAATCTACAGGAAACATTAAAAAAGAATTTTGAAAAAATTCTTACGCGTCAGGCGGTTAAACAGTTACTTGATGCTCTTAAGAAAGATTATCCTGCAGTAGTTGATGAGATTCAGCCGGATACTTTGCCTCTTGGCACTATTCAAAAAGTATTGCAGAATCTTTTGAAAGAATATATTCCAATAAAGGATATGGTTCAGATTATTGAATCGCTTATTGACTATTCAAAGGTTACCAAAAACATCGATGTATTAACGGAGTATGTGAGACATTCATTGGGAAATACAATCGCAAATTTATACAAGGACTCAAACGGTATAATCCACGCTGCAGCAATAGGTGAGGGACTTGAGCAATACATAACCAGATCTTTACAGAATCAGAAAGAAGCAACGCAAACATTAGGTCTAACACCTCAAATGCTTGCTGAATTAAAAGTTGCTCTTGAAAATCTTTATGAAAAATTTAATTCACTTGGTTATCAGCCGATATTGATAACATCTGCAACAATTCGTCCTTATTTCTATCGTTTGATAAATTCTTCCTTCCCTGATTTTGTAGTTCTTTCTTATACAGAACTTCCATCAAATGTTGAAATTGAATTCATAGATAATCTGGAGATAAACAATGCAGGTTAAAAAATTCACAGCACAATCTTTAAGCGAAGCCACCAGACAAATGAAAAATGAACTCGGTTATGAAGCTGTTATACTTAGCACCAGAGTTATAAATGACAGAAAAAATCCTTCAGTTAAACTTTATGAAATTACTGCCGGATTGGATGAGCTTCCCGCTGATAACAATAAAAAGCATACAAGCAATGCACATAAAACATTTCTTGAAGAACTTGCAAAAATTTCTGATACTGTTTACAGGAAAAATTCTGCAAGAATAAAAGAAGCTTATGGTAAAGCTGTTGAAGAGAAAGTTAAAGAATCAGAAGAAACAATTGAGAAAAAACTTAAATCAGTATTTCACAAATTAGCTGATAAGGAGGTTCAGAAATCTGTTATCGTTTCTGTAATGGATCAGATTAAACGATATAAAAATTTTCTGCAACCTGATAATGTTGAGAATTATGTTAAGACTTGTCTGAGTTCACTGATTCTTACCAGAAATTTTGATGTTACTCCAAAGAAGAATAAAGTTGTTGCCTTAGTTGGTCCGACTGGAGTTGGTAAAACTACTACGATTGCTAAACTTGCTTTGATTGCCAAAATAATCCACAAGCTCGATGTTGGTTTGATATCAATTGACACATTTCGTCTTGGCGCAATTGATCAGCTGCAAAGCTTTGCTGATGTTAGTCACATTGACTTACTTGTTGCCTACAAACCTGAGGAAATGCCAGCACTTCTTAAAAAGTTTTCAAAGAAAGATATTGTTTTTATAGACACGGTTGGAAGAAGCCAGAATAAATCTGAACAATTAAAACTCAATCAGGATTTTCTTTCAACAATTAAAGTTGATGAGACATTGCTTGTTTTAAATTCGTCAGCTTCATACAGAACCTTATCAGATGTTGCTTCAAAGTTCAAAGCATTTAATTACAGCGGATTTATTTTCAGTAAAGTTGATGAAGCTCCTGTTCATGGAAATATAGTTAACCTTGTAACCAAAACCGGAATTCCTGTTTCATTTATTACAAACGGACAGGTGATACCAGATGATATACTTGCTGCAGATCCTGAAAACATTGCAAATCTAATTCTTAACAGCAGTTTATGATAACCGGACAATTAAAAAGAATCATCGAACTGCAATCGTTTGAAGCTGAACTAACTGGTAATAAAAAAAATATTTGTGCAGTTGTTTCAGGAAAAGGAGGTACAGGTAAAACTGTTTTCTCTGTTTTTCTGTCACACTTGCTTTCTGAAAAACAGAATAAAGTTCTTCTTGTTGATTTGGATATCAATCTCGCTAACATTCATTTCTTAATGAACGAAACACCTGTAAAATCACTCAACAACTATTTCAATAAAAATGAAGATCTGCAAAACTTAGTAACTGAATATTCAGATTACTTTCACATCATTTATGGTCTCAATTCATATTCAATAAAAGATATTCCATTTAAGTCTTCGCTGGAACGACTAATCAGAGATATTGATTTGATAAGTTCGAAATATGATTTGGTAATACTTGATCTCGGAGCAGGATTAAGTGAATTAACTTTAAATGCTTTAAGAATTTCAGGAATTAAAATTATTGTTTCTGTTCCTGAAGCGACTTCGGTGATGGATGCTTATGCTGTGATAAAAATGTATGAAAATTTTGACAAGCCAACAGAGTTTCAACTGGTTATGAATCGCTGTCTCGATAAAAATGATGGAGCAGAAGGATTCAAAAAATTATCAAAAGCTGTTCATAGTTTTTTAAAGAGTTCTGTAAATCTTCTTTCAATCATAAATGAAAGCAAAGAAATCAGACAATCAGTTGCCGGGCAATCTCTTTTTGATGATGCAAAATCTGATAATCAATTCATTTCAGAGTTTAAGGTGGCCGCTGATAAAATTGATAAATATATTCATCTGACTAATATTAACCAGCCATCAAAAAGATCTTCATTAACTGCTTCAAAAAACAACTCAAAAAGCTCAATAATCCTCTGATATTTTTTTAAGATGCTTGGCATGCTGTTTGTCTTTCAGACAATGGTGATGATATGAATAAAATAATATTAAATATCGGTTTACTCATTTTCTGCTTCTCGATCGTCTTTTTCAGTCAGAGAGAAATGCCAATCGTAGAAGTCATAACAAAATCATTTATAGTTTTTATTTCTTCAACGGTTATTCTGAGTGTTACTGCAATAGTTCTGTTAAAATTAATTCAGAAAACCGAAAGCAGTACAAATGAAAATTCTGATCACACAATTTTAGGAAGCAAAGCTCATGAATAATTCTGAACTATGGAAAGAGTATAAGCTAACTCCGACGCCTGCACTCAAAAAGGAAATCATAATGAAATATTTAAATCTTGTTCATTATGTTATCCGCAAAACCCCTTTATCAAAAAATCAGATTCTTGATGAGCGTGATTTTTTCCAATATGGTATTGAAGGATTAAGTGAAGCTGTTGACAGATTTGATCCTGATTACGGAACTAAGTTCGAGACCTATGCAATTCAGAGAATCCGCGGAAAAATTATTGATGAGCTCAGAAAACTTCAGAGTAAATTCAAAACAGAAGAAGGTGATCAGACAATTGATAATTACTACACAAATCTTTCAATTAATAATCAGATTGATGATGAAGATGGCTATACACTTGCAGAAGTTATTCCGAACGATCAATTGACACAATCTGAAGAAGTTGAAAAGAATGAGATGAAAGAAATTCTGCTTAATGCACTGAAAGGACTTAATGAAAGAGACAGACTTATCATTTCACTTTACTACTATGAAAATCTTAATTACCAGGAAATTGCAAAGCTGATGAACATAACCATTTCAAGAGTTTCCCAAATTCACTCAAGAATTCTTAAAAATCTGAAATCAAAATTGTTAGTTTATAATGAATAATTTCACTGAGAATATTGAAGCCAAAAGAGAATGGAGCAAAAAGATGCTCGCTGGAATCAGGAATCTTCCTCCTGTTCCTTTCATAATGGTTGAGATATCCAAACTTCTCGATAATCCGCGAACCGGTGCCGCTGATCTGGGAAAAATTATCAGTAAAGATCAGGCGATGGTTGCAAAAATTTTGAGTGTCGCAAACTCACCTTTGTACGGACTTCCTCGTCGTGTTTCTACAATAGAATTTGCAATCGTGATACTTGGCTTTGACCAGATAAAAAATATTGTCATTGCTTTTTCGATGATGGAAGCTTTCAGAACAAAGGAAGACAGAAGATGGAACCGGAGAGCTTACTGGGTTCATTCTCTTATGGTTGCAAGTGGTGCCAAAAGAATTGCAGATGATTTGGGAATAAGAAAATCAGGCGAAGCTTTTACTGCAGGATTGTTGCACGATCTTGGCATCTCTGTTATTCAAAAATATTTCAATGATGATTTTCAGAAAATAAATAACCTTGTTGAGCAGCAGCAGATGAGATTTATTAACGCCGAGGAAAAAATTCTCGGAATATCTCATCAGGAAATTGGAAAGTATTTGATTGAAAAATGGAACTTGCCGGTTGGACTTGGTGAAGCTATCCTTTATCACCATCAGCCATCGCTTGCAGAAGAAGAAAGAAAACTTGCTGCTGTTGTTCATCTTGCTGATTATATGACACAAAGATTTCAAATTGGCAATTTCAACTGGGATGAAAGTATAGATCTCGATTTAGGAGTTGTTGAAATTCTTCAGCTTGGCGATGAAAGCTATCTTGAAAGCTTGATTGAAAGCTATCAGGAATTGTTCAAAGTAAATTTAGAATCATTAAATCTATAAAGGTATAATATGATAATGACTGATTTATCTCTGCAGCAAAAACGGGAACGAACTACTAAAATTATTTCCAACATTCTGAATCTGAATGTGATTCCCAAAGTTATTTTTGAGTTGATGAAAATTCTTGACAATCCGAATACGACTGCACACGAACTAAATAAGATTATCAGCAAAGACCAGGCGCTTGTTACAAAAATTCTGTCAGTTGCAAACTCACCTTTGTATGGATTACAAAGAAAAGTTTCCACTATTGATTTTGCAATTCTGGTTCTTGGTTTCAAAGAATTGAAAAGCATCATATCAGTCATTTCAATTTCAGATGCTTTGAAGAACAAAACTGATAAGTATCTCAATCAGAAAGAATTTATGCTTCACTCGTACATGGTTGGAGCCGCAAGTAAAAAGATTGCAAAAGATATGGGATTTCAGAACTCAGGTGAAGCATTCATTGCCGGCTTTCTTCACGATATCGGAATATCAATCGTTCATCGTTATCTGCATTCAAACTTTGCAATGATTTTTGATTTAATGGAAAGCCAGAAAATGACTTTCAGAGATGCAGAAGTAGAAGTCAATGGAATGACTCACGAGGAGATAGGAAGTTTTCTTTTAGAGAAGTGGAATTTTCCTGCAGAAATTTGTGATGCTGTTTTGAATCATCACAATCCCGGCAAGTCTCAGCTTAGTCCGGCTATGGCTTCAATCATCAGTGTTGCAGATTATATGACTCAATCACTTAAAGTAGGTGAACTGAAAATAGATAAAGACAACCATCTTGATGAATATACTTTAAGCAAATTCAATTTCGAGAAAGAACTTGATGCAGAAAAATTTGCAGCAAAGTATAAAGATCTCTTCTGGGAACAATTAGAATTTGTAAGGTTTTTAAATTGAGAGTAATAAAAGAAAATAATCAGGAATTTCACTCATTTACGCTTTCGCTGAAGCAGCTTGAGAGAAGCAGTTCACAAAGCGGAACTGTGTTTGTTGAAAAGAATGATGAAAGTCTTTCTGATTTAAATGGGAAAGATTCATCTCTCAACAGGATTCATAACTTCACCAAAAAAATTAATTCTCATACAAATCTTCAGGATATTTTATCAGACTTTAAGAACGAAGTAAAAAGTCTGACTTTCTTTAATGAACCAGAGATATTTCTGATAAATGAAAAAACATCCAATTGTTTTCCGCTCAACACAAACTGTAAAGAAAATATTTCCTCATTTGTCAGAAGAAATCTCAGTGCCGGAGTTATTGATTGGATTGCTGAAACGAGAAGTTATAAAATTATTCCTTACGGAAATTATAATTCTCTTTCATTCGGTTTGAATTGTCTTATCGTACCGATTTTTAACAGTGGAAAGTTCAAAGGTGTACTTTCAACTATTACTTCATTTACGGAACTTGATAAAGAATCTGCTGAACTCAAGCTTCTCGTAACATTATTGGATATTACTTTTTCAAAAATTCAATTTGAATTAACAAAGAACGAATTAAACAATGTTTATTCAGAGCTGCAGTCAGTTCAATCAAAGCTTGAGAATGATTATAAACTTGCAGCACTTGGCGAACTTGCTTACAGAAGCATTGAAGAAATTTCATCGCCAATTCAGGTGATACTCAGCTATGCAGATTTACTGAAACGCGAATATCCGGAGATTGATGAAGAGATGACTGATCTGATTAAAAAGAAAGTTTATGATATCAAATCAATACTTGAAAGATTAGTCAAATTCATCACAACAGATGATAAAGCGAAAAAAGTTGTTCCTTGTTCAGTAAATGAAGTTATTGTTGAATTCAGAAAGCTTGTTGAACCAGCACTTAATGCAGAGAACTGTGAGTGCGTTCTGGACCTTGAAGAAAATATACCTTCGATTTTAAGCAATAAAAATTATCTCAACCAGATTTTTATAAACGGATTCAGTCTTATAAATCCTTTAACTGAACCGGGCGGCGGAGTGATTATACAGAGCCGTTACTCAAAACAAAGAATTGTTGTCAAAATGTTATTTACAAAATCAGTTGATCTTACTAAGATAAATGAACAGGAAGTTGGTATGAACATTCTTAAATCTTTAATGGATAAACACGAGGGTGAATTCCTTATAAACTCCGATGAAGCAACCGGAAGCACATTAGTTTTTTCGTTTCCATTAATCAGAAAGGTGAGAGAATGAATATTGATTTGATTTTTTATCTGGTGCTTGCTGTAATATTTCTGTTATCAGTCACCGGATTTTACTTTATAAATAGAACCAAAAGAGAAAACCAACTGCTGCTTAAAAGAAATATTTCGTTATTAAGAGAAGAAAAAATAATAACTGCTGTTGAACCCAACAGAACTAAGAAAAGAAGAAAACTTCTCCGGCGGATTAAATCTGGCAATGAACTCAATGATCAACAGGTTTTATCTGAAGCTCAGAAAAACAAGCTTTCTGCCGGAGAGATTCTTCTTGCAAACAAAATTAATTCTTTCAGCAATTAGCAGGTCGTAAAATGATTAAAGGTATTTATCACGCAGCCCGGAGTCTTGAAACTCAGAATAAAAATATGGAAAGGATTGCTAACAATCTTGCTAATCTTAATACTGTCGGATACAAACGCGAAGGAATGTTTGTTCAGATACTTAATCAGTTGGGAGGACCGCAAATAAAAAGTCCTGTTGACCTGAGACAAGGCGAATTATTCGAAACCAAAAATCCGCTTGATGTTGCGATTGTTGGAATTGGTTTATTTATAGTTAAAACTGATAAAGGATATGAATATGTCCGAAACGGAAATTTTCAGATTTCGCAGGAAGGTTTTCTCGTTGATAAAGATGGTAGAAAGGTTATCGGAAAAAACGGCGAAATAAATTTATCGGAGTATCAGCTTGATGAAAACAATCTTCTTACAATAACCAGAAACGGAGAAATTAAAGTCGGAGAAAATTCTGTTGATAATTTACTGATTGCAAAACTAAATGAAGATAGTTACGAGTACAGAAAAGAAGGTCTTAACTTTGATTCGTTATCAGATATCGAAGAGCTTGCAGATGAAAATGAATATCAGATTCTGCAGGGTTATCTGGAGGAATCAAATGTTAATCCGATCCAGGAAATGGAAAATATGATCCGTGTTTCCAAAGATTATGAATCATCCTACAAAATGGTCATTAGTCTGGATGAGTCATTACAAAAATCATCTGAAATAGGAAAAATCTAAGAGGTTAAATATGAGTACAAGAGCACTAAGAACAGCAGCTTCCGGTATGTATGCACAGCAGATAAACATTGAAGTTATATCGAACAACATTGCCAATATGAACACAACCGGCTTTAAAAAGAATAAGCCCGAATTCCAGGATCTAATGTATCAGGAAGTTGCGGTTAATCCGATTAATTCATCTGCTCCGGGAATTAAATCAACAGGAACAGAAGTAATTCAGGTTGGTAATGGTGTTAAACCATCATCAACACAAAAAATATTTATGCAAGGTGATCTTGTTCCTACAAATAATTTGCTCGACCTCGCAATTCAGGGCGATGGATTTTTCCAGATAAGAAAACCTGACGGAACATTTGTTTATACACGCGATGGTTCATTCAAAGTTAATGCTGAAGGCATAATCGTAACAAGCAGCGGTTATTCACTTGACCCGGAAATCAGAATAGATGAAAACTCGGTTGGCTTTTCTGTTTCGAGAGATGGTGTGATTGAATTGCAGCAAAGAGACGGAACAAATATTCCGGTTGGAAATATTCAATTAGTAAGATTCTTAAATCCTGCCGGACTTATGGCTTTGGGCGACAATCTTTACGCAGAAACAGAGGCAAGCGGAGTTCCGATGTTTGGAACGCCGGGCATTGATGGCTTTGGTGAAATTCATCAGGGATTTCTTGAATCATCAAATGTTGATGTTGTCGAAGAAATGATTTCAATGATTACTGCCCAGAGAGCTTATGAAATTAACAGCAAGACTGTTAAAACAGTTGAAGAGATGATGACAATGGCTAACAATCTTAAAAGAGGTTAAATAAAAGGAGAATGAGTTGTGATTCTGATTTTTGTCATATTGCTTTCAATTTCAATTTCAGCTCAGAACTTCAAGTCCGAAGTCGAAAATTATTTTAATCATAAGCTGAAAGGTTATGACAAAATTGAAGTTTCATTTCTTAATGATATAACACAGCATAATTATAAAATTGATGAGAGCCGCGAACTGAAAATAAAAGGTTCAACAGTTTATCTTCCTGTTAAATATTCTGACAGGAACAGATTGGTTAATTCAATTCTCACTATTCAGCTTAAACTTTATAAACTTATTCCAGTAGCAATAAAAGAAATTAAAAGAAAAGAAAAAATTGAATCAAACAGTTTTATGCTTCAGATCGTTGATGTTTCTTCATTAAAATATTCTGAAGCAGCAATTGTCTCTGATCTGAATTCAGTTCGTGCAAAAAGTTTAATCAAAGAAGGTCAGATAATTACTAAAGATCTAATAGAAGAAATTCCTGTTGTTCAATCAGGTTCCAGAGTTTTGGCAGAATATGTTAAAGGCTCAGTAGTCATAAGCACAGAAGCAGTTGCAAGACGGGATGGAAGAGTTGATGAAGTAATTGATATTCTCACTGCTTCAAATGAATTGTTGAAAGCAAAAGTAATTAATTCACAAAAAGTTTTAATCGAGTAAGACTATGAAAAAAATATTTCTGTTCATTGCATTGATATCAGTTTCCATTCTTCCTCAGGAGATGAGAAAGAATGCGGCTTATTCACTTTTCTCTGATGAGAAAGCTGCAAGAGTGGGCGATGCAATCACTATAATAGTTGTTGAATCTTCCATCGCAACCAATAACGCAGAAACAAAAAGCGGAAGAGAAACAAATCTTGGATTTGATCTCTCAGGTCAGTTTGATAAAACAAAATTACCTTCCGGCAGTCTGGATATCGGAAGTGGAAATGACTTTAAAGGTTCCGGCTCAACAAAAACTTCGGGAGTAATTCAGACTAAAATAAGTGCAACTATTGATTCAGTCCTTTCAAATGGAAATCTGATTATTAGAGGTAGCAAAAAAATTACAATCAACGGTGAAGAGCAATTAATCTCAATCAAAGGCATTGTAAGAACCTCTGATGTCCGTGCTGATAACTCGGTTTTATCTTATAACATTTCTGATGCGGAAATTACATTTGAAGGAAACGGAATTGTAAGCGATGTTCAGTCGCCGGGTCTTTTAACAAAATTTTTAAGAATGCTTTTTTAGGTAAACTATGAAAACCTCAAAGCTGATTTTATTTGTATTGATAATTATTTCTCAGCAAATCTTTTCTCAAAGAATAAAAGATATTGCATATCTCAACAGCGATCACACCGAACAGGTGATAGGATACGGACTTGTTGTTGGTTTAGCTGGCACAGGTGACAGCTATCGTACTCAGTTTACGATGCAGTCTATTACAAGTATGTTAAAAAGATTTGGCATCACTGTTCCTCAGACAGATGTCAGAACAAGAAATGTTGCAGCAGTAATGGTTACTGCTTCACTTCAACACAACTTTAAACCAGGATTTAAGTTTGATGTAATCGTATCATCACTTGGTGATGCAACAAGTCTTCTGGGCGGAACTTTATTGATGACTCCGCTTTCAGCAATTAACGGCGAAGTATATGCAATGGCTCAAGGTCCGATTTCAATCGGCGGTTATGATTTTAATACTTACACAGGAAATCGTGTTGCAAAAAATCATGCATTAACCGGACGGGTTCCGCTTGGCGGAGTTCTGAAAGAAAATCTTCCTCAGAATACTGTTACTAATAATGAACTGAGCATTTTCCTGAAAATGCCTGACTTAACAACTTCCAACAATGTTGCACTCGCGATTAATGAAAAGTTCGGACAGAACACTGCAATTTCAATTGACGCTGCTGAAGTCAGAGTGAAAATTCCTGCAGATAAACAAACAGATGTTATCAGTTTTCTTGCTGAGCTTGAATCACTTCCTGTTCAAACTGATTATGTTGCAAAAGTTATACTTAACGAGAGAACAGGGACAGTTGTTGCCGGAAATAATGTTCAGATAAAACCTGTCAGCATTACTCACGGAAGTTTGAACATTACAATAAGAAATTATCCATTTGTTTCACAGCCTGGAGCTTTTTCAAGCGGTACGACTGCAATTGTTAATAATGCAATTCCGTATGTTCAACAGGATTCTACAAACACAATAGCAATTCAGGGTGCAAGCAATGTTCAGGAAGTTGCTTCCGCACTTAATTCACTTAAGGTTTCTCCGAAAGATATAATTGCAATCTTTCAGGCACTTAAAGAAGCCGGTGCACTTGTAGCGGAACTTGTAATAATGTAGTATGAAAAATGAGTGACATAAATTTGAAAATAACTAATCCCAATAAGCACATTTCTCAGGTGCAACATCAGACTTATCAAAAGAATATTGATAAGAAAAAACTTGCTGATGCTTCAAAGCAATTTGAGAGTCTGCTTACTTCGATGATGTTAAAAAGTATGTCACAAACTACAGGCGGATTATTTGGTGAGGAAAGTTTTGGCGGCGATTTCTTTGAGTCAATTTTCCAGTATGAAATAGCAAATCATATCGCAAAGGGAAAAGGACTTGGTGTTGCAGATATGATTTACAAAAAAATAACAGGTGAAAGTATTTCGAATGTCAACACTGATAAAGAGATTGATCAGCTTCCTGTAAAAACTGCACCAAAGATAGAATACAAAAAACCTGAAGTGCCTTCTGTTAAACCAACCGAGCAAGCACTTGACAGGGTTTCGAGATATGATTCAATCATAGAAGAAGCTGCACAGACTCACGGTGTTGATAAAAACATTATTAAGGCAGTAATACTTGCAGAATCTGCAGGTAAAGAAAATGCACTTTCATCGGCTAATGCAAAAGGATTAATGCAATTGATTGATGCAACAGCAGATTATTTGGGTGTAAGAAATGTCTGGAATCCGAGAGAAAATATCTTTGGCGGCACTAAATATTTGGCAGAACTTCTTCGAAAATATGATGGGGATCTGAAGCTTGCTTTGGCAGGTTATAATGCCGGTCCCGGCAATGTAGATAAATACAATGATATTCCGCCTTTTACAGAAACACAGACTTATGTAAAACGCGTGATGGGCTACTTAAATCATCTTGAGGCAATGTAATGAAAATTATCAGACTGCTCGAAATAATGCGAAGTCAGCTAAATAAACTTCAGGAAATGTATGAAGTGCTTCAGCAGATGCAGAATGCAATGGTAGAATCTGATTATAATAGTTTCGAAAAAACTATTGAGCAGCAGGAAAAAATTTTAGCAGAAGTTCGATCTCAGGAGAAAGAACGAATTGATATACTCAAAGATTTACTTCAGAGTGATATTCTTCCCGAAAAAAATGTTCTGGTTAAAAAATTATTTGAAGCTGAACCGGAATCTGATTTAAGTCTTCAGGAAGAATATCATAATATCAGAAATTCTTTAGTCAATGTTGTCGGCGAAATTGAAAATCTGAATTTTCAGAACAAGTATCTGATTGATCATTCAAGAAAATTTATTAAAGAGCTTGTTACAAATCTGTATGGAGTTAAAAATCAGAAACTTTTAGACAGAAAGGTTTAGCGATGGCAATAACAAAAATATTCGACATATCATCACGCAGTCTTTCTGTTTACAGAAGAGCACTGGAAGTAACAAGCCATAATATTGCAAATGCAAATAATCCTGCTTTCTCAAGACAAAGAGTAATTTTTGAAACAGATATTTCTGATTTGAATGCAGGAAAAGTCTGGGGTAACGGAGTTCGGATTTCTGATGTTCAGAGAGTAAGGGATTCTTTACTTGAAGCTCACTTCAGAGAAGCGAATTCAAAATACTACAATAACAGCCGTCAAAGTCAGTTGATAAACAATATTGAGCAGTTCTTCTCTGAACCTGGTGATTTAGGACTTTCAAACCTTTTCTCCGGCTTCTTCAATAGTTTTGATGAACTAGCAACTTCACCTAATTCAACTCCTATGAGACTGAGCGTTATCAATGCTGCAAATAATCTCGCAGCAAAAGTAAACACAATCAATCAGTCTTTTGCAAGAATGAAGCAGGACATTAAAGATGAATTTCAGAATCAGGTTCAGACTGTTAATTCACTGCTTAAACAAATTCATCAGATAAACAAAGAACAATTCTCAAACAGTTATAAAGGACTTGCCATTAATGATCTTCTTGATAAAAGAGATGATCTGATTCAGCAACTAAGTCAGATAGTTAACATTACAGTAACATATGATCAGAATAATAATGCAAATGTCTCAATAGGCGGAGCTTTGGCTGCAGATGGTCTGCACGCTGCAGAATTTGAAGCAACAGAATCAAATGGCAGACTTGCAATCAGATTAAAGAATGGCGGTATTCCTGTAATATTAAACGGCGGACAGCTTAATGCGCTATCAGAAATTTATTCGGACAAAATTCCTGCCTATAAGAAAAATCTTGATCAGATAATCACAGCTTTTGTTGATGCAGTTAATCAGGTTCACAAACAAGGTTATTCAATTACTAATCCGCCGCAAACAAATATTAATTTCTTTGAAAGTTATGAGAACGGTGTTCTGAAAGTAAATCAGAATATACTTAATAATCCATCTTTAATTTCAATCTCTTCCGATGCGAGCAATGGCAATGGGGATATTGCATTGCAGATTGCCGGATTGCGTGAAGCACAGATTATAAACGGAGCAAGTGTTATTGATGCTTACTCAGCATTCATTAATGGAATTGGTAATGACGGTTTATTACAGACCAATTATGCTCAGGCAAATAATATGGTTCTTGCTCAGCTTGAAGATCAACGACAATCAGTTTCAGGAGTATCAATTGATGAAGAAATGACTAATGTTCTGAAATTTCAGAGGTCTTATGAAGCATCTGCAAAACTTATTACCGTTGCTGACGAAATGATAAGAACAATTCTGGAGATGGTCTGATGAGAATTACAGAAACAATGATGTCAAATTATTACATCGGAAGTATCAATCAACTGAAATCGAAGATCGCTCTTTTGCAGCGGCAGATATCTTCCGGTGTTAGAATTGAGAAACCATCTGATTCTCCAACCGGCGCAGTTAAAGTTATCAGAAATAATGATCAGATAAATCAGATTGATACTTATCTGAAAAATATTCAGTCAGGTTTATCATTCTTAAATCAAACAACATTTGCGTTGCAATCAATTCAGGATGAAGTCGTTAATGTTGTCGGTAAACTTGAAGAGCTTGTTAATCCAATCAATCAGCAGAATATGAGTTTATATGCTGATATGCTTGAAAATTCTTTAAGACTTATGGTTGATGTTGCAAATTCAAAAGCTGATGGCAAATTTATTTTTGGAGGAACAGATCAGTCAGGCAAACCTTTTGTTTATTCCGCTGATGGTCAGACAATTGAACAGAACACAAAAATTAATGGATATAACAATGTCAGAATAAGTCAGGGAATTCAACAAAGAATAAATATAACCGGACTAGAAATATTCGGGACAATAGTTTCAGCTGATGGTACGCTTGATAAAAATTCAGCCGTTGGAAATATCGTTACTCAGAACAGAAACATTTATGATAATCTAGGAAATCAGTATTCGCTTCAGGTTAATATTCAGAAGACGAACAGCAATCAATATGAATTAACATATTCAATTATAGATTCTAATTCAAATACAATATACAATTCGCCTTCGCCAGTACAATTGGCTTTTAGCGCAACAACCGGAGCTCTGGAAACAATTAATGGCAGCGCTCCTTCAATTATCAGTGTTAATGTGCCTTCAAACAAAATTAACTTTAATCTGGATTTAAGTCAGTTAAGAGAGACTGATACTGATCAGGTTGTGCTAAATGCTAATCAGGATATTGACATTTTCAATCAGCTTAAAATAATTATTGATAATCTGAGAAATGGAATTCCACCAACAGATGAACAAAGAGCAGCTGTGAATGCTTTTAATTCAAAGGTTATCGGAAAACTTTCAGAGATTGGAAATATTATTAATCAGTTTACAACAATTGAGAACATGCTTACACAGCAGAATCTTGATTTAACAGAAAATAATTCTCAGGTAAATGGTGTTGATGTTGCAAAGGCAATAATTGAATTACAGAATCAGGATTATCTGTTACAACTTTCCCAAAAACTGGCTGCAACAATTTTACCTAAATCGCTTCTGGATTACTTATGATAAAAAAGTTCGGAACAATTAACGGATTTTTATTAGGCATCGTATCAGTATTTGGTGCGTTTATCTGGGAAGGCGGAGCAGTTAATGCTTTATTTCTTCTTCCTCCGATGTTAATTGTTTTTGGTGGAACATTTGCAGCGGTAATAATTGGTTTCGGTTTCGAAAACTTTAAAAATATTTTTAAGCTAATAAAGCTTGCTTACTTTCCACCTAATTATAATCCTCATCCGATAATCAATACTTTTGTGCAGCTTGCATTCAAAGCAAGAAAAGAAGGATTACTTTCAATCGAAAAAGATATTGAGAAAATTGATTTTTTCTTTTGCAAAAAACTTTTGCGCAATGCAATTGATGGAACTGATCCCGAAACACTTCAGGATTTAGCTGAGCTTGAAATGAAAACAATTCAGGAAAGACACTACTCAAACATTTTTATTTTTACTAAAATGGGCGGATACGCTCCAACAATGGGAATACTTGGAACTGTGATGGGTTTGATTATGGCGTTATCTCACGCAGGTGCTGATCCGACAACATTAATAAAAAGTATTGCAACAGCTTTTATAGCTACTCTCTGGGGTGTATTCACAGCAAATTTAATTTGGTTACCAATAGCAGATAAATTAAAAAAATGTCACTTGGACGAAAAACAGATGATGCAACTCTCATTGCAGGGAGTTCTGGCTTTACAAAGCGGAGAAATTCCGGTTTTGGTGAAATCCAGACTGGTAAGTATGCTTCCTCAAAGAGAGCAAGAGCAAATGCACAGATAGATGAGTATGAAGAATCTCCTTTTCACGAATCTGCTGAGAAGGACAGATACCTTATTACTTATGCTGATCTGATTACCTTGCTGCTGGGTCTTTTTATTTTACTTTATACTGCATCGAATCTTGATATTCAGAAGTATGAAAAGATGCTCAGTGCTTTTGGAAATGTGTTCGGAACTGAAGTAACAAAAATCAAAGTTGATGCAATTCCTGAAAAAGTAATTTCAACTCCGCTGGATAAACTGAAAAATGATATCAATCAGCTTATTGCAGAAAATGATTATTCAAAATCAATCAGAATGGAAGAGAATGAAAGAGGAATTACTATTCACATACTTGAAGATATTGTTTTTCCTTCCGGCTCAGCGGAACTGAAAAGTACTTCCAAACTCGTTCTTAAAAGAGTTGCTGATATAATTAAAAAATTACCAAACGATATAAGAGTTGAAGGTCATACTGATAATATTCCAATCAGTTCATCCGCATTTCCTTCAAACTGGCATTTATCGGTTGCGAGAGCATTAAATACAGCATACTATCTGATAAAAAACGAAGGAGTAAATCCTGATAAGGTTTCAATCGTTGGTTATGCGGAATACAAACCGATTGACTCAAATGATACTCCTTATGGAAGAGCTTCAAACAGAAGAGTGGACATAGTAATAATTAAATAAGAAAGATTATGAAACTTAAAACAGACCAATTTGGTGAAATTGAATTTTCTGAAGACCTTATTCTGAATTTTCATGAAGGTCTTTATGGATTTGAGCAATTAAAAAAATATTTGCTCGTCAAAACAGATGATGATTTATTTTTCTGGTTAACTTCAGTTGACAGACCAGAAATTTGTTTCCCGTTAGTTGGAACAAGAATCATTGACGAAAATTTTCCTGAAGTTGAAAACTACGAGGCATTTGCAATTGTAACATTAAACAAAGATCCGCTAAAAATTACAGCAAATCTAAAAGCTCCGGTTTACATCAATCAGGATAAAAAGGACGGATTTCAGAAAATCATTGACACAGATAAATACCCGATAAATTATAAACTTTTTGTAGAGAGCTGAGCTATGCTGATACTAACGAGAAAACTTAACGAGGAAATAAATATTGATGGGGAAATTACTATAAAAATTATTTCGATTTCCGATAATCAGGTGAAGCTGGGAATTGAAGCACCAAAAGATGTTCAGATAGTTAGAAAAGAAGTTCTGGAAAGAGTAAAAGAAAGCACTAAAGATGCGCTCAGGAAAATAAATGAGAAGCCGTCTGAAATTAAAGGATTGAAAATCAAAAAAATCTGAAATGAATAATAAACCATTAAATATTCTGATTGTTGATGATTCTGATTTAACAAGAAGTTCATTGACTAAACTTTTTTCTGATTATCAGTGTAATATTATTACAAGCATTGACGGACTTGATGGAATTCAGAAATCACTAACATCAAAACCCGATATAATTTTACTTGATATTCTGATGCCTAATCTTGACGGCATCAAAATGCTTCAGGTAATTAAAATCATTGATGAACTGAAAAAAATTCCTGTAATCGTAATAAGCGGTAACAGTAATAAAACTAATGTATTTGCCTGTCTTGAAGCTGGTGCTGATAAAGTTATAACAAAACCAATCGATGAGGATAATCTAATCAAGTCAATAGAAGAGTTGACGAAAAGAAAACTTACTCATAATACAAAATCGGATAATCTGATTACAGATGACACGATAAATGAACTGAAAAAAATATATATCAAAGCATTTCCGCAGAGAGAAATACAAATTAATAAAGCAATAGCCGAGCGTGATAAATATGCAGTTGGAAATATTTTTCACGAGCTCAAAGGTGTGTCTGCATCAATGGGATTCCCTGAAGTTACTGAAATAAGCAGAATGATTGAACTTGCATTGAACTCAGAGAAGATTGACTGGAATTATATAAAAAATCAGACTGATGAAATAATTTCTTTAATTGAAAGAAAAGCATTCTCATTCAACGGAGACTAATTTATGTTCGTAATTATCGGAATAGTAGTCGTGATTGGAGCTGTGCTTGGTGGTTTTACTATGGCACATGGGAATCTCGCCTTACTTATTCAACCTGCTGAATTCGTAATTATACTGGGAGCTGCACTAGGAAGTTTGCTTGTTGCATCGCCGTTAGGTGTTATCAAAAAAATCTTTGGTTCAATTCCACATCTGATTAAAGGAGTAAACTTTACCAAACAGGATTATCTTGAACTCCTGAAATCATTTAACGATTTGTTCCTGCTTGCTCAAAGAGATGGTTTACTTGCAATTGAAAAACATGTCGAAAGTCCCAAAGACAGTGAAATACTTTCACTCAGCAAAACTTTTATTAACAATCATTATGCTGCAACTTTTTTTTCAGACACAATGAAAGTGATGCTTTCTGGTGGTGTTCCTCCACACGAGCTTGAAGCTCTGATTGATGCTGAAATAGAAACATTTGAAATGGAATCCAAACCGGTTGTTAATGCAATTTCCAAAGTTGGTGATTCATTTCCGGGGCTTGGTATAGTTGCAGCTGTACTCGGAATCATCGTAACAATGAGTTCTATTGACGAAGGTGCAGCAACAGTTGGAATGCATGTGGCTGCAGCTCTGGTTGGAACATTTCTGGGTGTGTTAATGGCTTATGGCTTTGTTAATCCGATTGCAACCAATCTTGAATTACAACACGAATTGGAAAAACGATATCTCGAAACAATTAAAGCTTGTATTGTTGCTTATGCAAAAGGGAATCCTCCGATTATAGCTGTTGAAATTGCCAGAAGAACTATTTTCAGTGATTACAGACCTTCATTCCAGGAACTTGAAAATTATATTCGCGGGAAGAGTGATAAGTAATGTCTAAAGATCAGGAAACTCCGATAATTGTTAAAAAGGTCCACAAAGGTCATGGACATCACGGTGGTGCGTGGAAAGTTGCTTATGCAGATTTTGTAACAGCTATGATGGCTCTGTTCATCGTGCTTTGGATTTTAGGTCAGGATGAAAAAGTTGTACAGAATGTCGCTGGTTACTTTAAAGATCCTGTTGGATTTTCAGACAAAATGAGATCAATCATTGAAGGAAAATCTGATTTACCAAGCATACTTGATTCAGCTTTCATTAAAAAGAAACTCAGAGAAGAAGAACAGAAGCAGCTTGAATCAATGGGAAATGAGATCTTAAACCAGCTGAAGAACACACCGGAATTTGAAAAGCTTGCTGATCAGGTTAAGATAGAAATTGCAAAAGAGGGTTTGAGAATTGAAATGATTGACTCCGCAAATGATATATTTTTTGAAGTAGGAACATCTCAATTAAAACCTGAAGCAATAAAATTGTTGGAAAAAATAAGTGCTAACCTTCAAAAGCTTCCTAACAAAGTTGTAATTGAAGGACATACTGATTCACGACCCTATAGTGGGGAGGGAAGAGGTTATTCAAATTTCGAGCTAAGTTCAGAAAGAGCAAATGCTGCACGAAGAGTTCTTGTACTTTCAGGTTTACCAACAGGCAGAGTTGATGAGGTTAGAGGTTATGCCGATACAAGGTTACTCGATAAGAATGATCCATTCAGTGTTGTAAACAGAAGAATCAGTATCGTAATTAAATATGCAACGGAGGAACCACAATGAAAAAGTTGCTTATTGTTGAAGACGATACACTTACACAGCAGTTATATCTGGTTTATTTCAGAAAATCCGGAATTGAACCATATATAACCGATAATGGTGAAGAACTTTTTACAATTCTCCATCAGGAAAATATTGGCTTAATTTTAATGGATATAAATCTGACAAATACTTATTTTAGAGGCGAGAAAATGGATGGGATAAAGCTGAGTCGGTTGATTAAGTCAAACTCTGAAACAAAAAAAATTCCAATCATAATTGCAACCGGATTTTCTGCATTTAATCAAAATGACTCTCTTGTCAGACAAACTCAGGCTGAAGAACTGATTGTCAAACCTATTACTAACTTTAAATCATTTGTTCAGAAAGTAAATCAATACCTAATACATTGAAAGAAAAAGATAAAATATTAATTGTAGAAGACGAGAAGGATACAAGATTTATCCTCGAAAAATTATTGACTAAAAATGATTTTGAAGTCGTTACTGCCAATAATGGTCTCGATGCATTGGAAGTTCTTAAGACTTTCTCGCCAAAAGTTATTCTTGCAGATTGGACTATGCCGGTTATGGATGGACTCAAACTTTGTAACGAAGTAAAGTCTGATCCAAAGTTAAAAATTATTTACTTTATTATTCTTACTGCCCGAACATCATTAAGAGACAGAATAACAGGGCTTGATGTTGGCGCAGATGATTTTCTCATTAAGCCGATTGAAAATCAGGAACTGATAGCCAGAATAAAATCCGGTGTAAGAATTTATGATCTGCAGAGTGAATTAAAATCAATTGAGCATAGTAAAGCACTGGTTGAAATTGCCTGCACAATCGGACATAACTTTAATAACCCTTTGAGCAGTTTGACTATGGCTCTTCAAAATTTAAAGCTTGAAATTTCTGAAAAGAAGCTGGATAAGATTGAAGAGGACTTTGAAATCATTGATAAGTCGATCGAAAAAATCAAACAACTAATCAAACAACTCACAAACCTTGAAAATCCTCAGGTTATCGACTACACTGACGACAGCAAAATGATAAAACTTGATTAGTCTGCTACTTTAAAGTTAAGCTGTTTACTTCGATAATTTATTGAGGTAATGCAGTCATGTTAAATAAAATAGAAAATATTACTCTTAATCCGAATTCAAGGAATGAAATAAAGTCCCCGAAAAAAGATACGCCTGCACATCATCTTGCTAAGAAAGAAAGCTTTTCTGATACAATTACTTTTTCAGCTGCACTTTTGTTTTTATCTCAGATAAAATGGCGACTAAAAAAAATCAATCATATTTCTCAGGACGAACTGGAAATTGAAATAATTGCAAATGACATCAGTTATTCAACTATTGTAAATCTGAAAGAACTATCCGTAAATGATTTAAATTTCAAAATTCAGAATGAATTCCCATTCAAACACAACAAATCTCTATACAGCATAAGCTTGTTATTTAATTATCAGAATATTGAATCTGCAGATGAAGAAAAATTATATGAACCGGTAAATAAACTGTTCTACCGGATTCCATCTTATGAATATGCTGATGAAAAAGAAATCAGTTCAACTTTTTATTATGAATTACTTGAAGGTATTGAAAGTGATCTGATTGAATCCTTATCAATGATTTACAGAAATATGATTCAGTTTTCTGATAAACTGACAGGGAAGAATAACCTGAATGCAATTGATAATCAGGAAAAAGCAGAAAAAATGATTAAGATCAATAAAATTTTAATCAATCACATCTCTTAATACTTTTTTAATGCTAATTACAGCAAGTAATTTTTTCTTGGCTTGTAAAAGCAACCTGCAACTATTAGTCCTCTGAAAAAATATTTACTCATTTTAAAATTCATTGTAAAAAATTTTTCCTGTAGGAATATTTTTATTTATAACCAAGTGTTTAATATTCAGCAGAATAAGAATTGAAAAGATAAATTTACTGTTCACATTTAAACAGAAATCATTATCTGTACAATAATTTACAAAGAATTATTGGTGGCTCAATTCTGTAAAAAATTTTCTGAGTGGCATTTAAGTTGTCTTTTAACAGAAGTTTATTTGGTAAAATATGGAACTTGAAAAAGAAATATTAAACAATAATCAATACAATCTGCTTGATTCGTTGTTAAGTCATCCTTCACTGGGAGTTGTACGAATTACCTCTGAAGGAATTCCAGTGTTGGCTAATCAAACAGCTTTAAAGTTTTTAAACATTGAATCATTTACAGAGCTGATAGAGTTATATAACCAGAGTGAATCCTTCCGGAATAATTTCAATACTCACAAGTATTTTAAATTCATTCATCAGGAAATCAAGAACAGTTATCTTGAGACTGAATGGTTAAATAAAAATGGCAAAGTTGTTTTTTTCAAAGAGTTCGTAAAAGCTGTTTATAATAATTCGGATTTCCCTGAATATTTTGACTGCGTTATTGAAGACCAAACGGATAAAAAAATTGTTGAACAGCTGATTAAAAATTGTCAGACAAGAGATTTTCAAATACTGAAAGCATTACCGGACATTTTGTTTATTGTTTCTTCAGATGGAACTTTACTTGACAGTAAATTCAACTCTCACTCAAGTTTTTTCAAAAATCCTGCTTTACTGATTGGAAGAAAAATAAGTTCGGTTTTTCCCAGGTCGGTTTCTGAAAAATTATTTGAAGCAATTGAAAATACTCTCAGTACAAATCAGTTAAGTTCAGTTGAATTTTCAGTAACATCGGATGAAAAAGAAATATTCTATGAAGCAAGAATTGTTGTAAATTCTGAAAATCAGGCTTTAATGCTGCTGCGTGATGTTACACTTCAGAAAGAAGCTGAAGCACAGTTAAGAAAAGTCACAGAAGATTTAAAGCAGGCAAATGCTTCCAAAGATAAATTCTTTTCGATTATCGCCCACGATCTCCGAACACCTTTAATCGGTTTGATTGGTTATGCAGAGATTTTATCGGAAGATATTGATGAGCTTGAGCTTTCTGAAATAAAAGAATACTCGACTAATATTGTTGAGATCTCAAGACAGACAATTAAACTGCTTTCTAATCTTCT
>CALHAB010000102.1 GCA_937934185.1 uncultured Ignavibacterium sp.
AATTTCTCATCCCGGTTATGCTGGTTCACTGAATCCACTAATTAATTATTTGAATAGCGGTAGTTATAATTATTCATTATTAAATCTTACAACTACAAATCTCAATACTCAATCGGAAGCAGATAAAATAAACAGTGCGACTTGTTTCATCTTTGCAGGCGATTCATTAAATGTTCTGTCATTCTTAAATCAAACGGGAAATCTTGTTGCAGATGCTTTCCAGAATTCTGTTCAGTTGGGCAAACCAATTTTCTTTTTTGGCAATGCTGGGAAAATTGCCGGTGAAAAATTTGTCGGTAATACTGATACAGATATTTATGCTTCTTACAGAGGCAGGATGACTTTGAATAATGGTTTGAATGTATTCGGAGATTTAATTTTTCAGCCGCTCATTTTTGACAATTCAGATTACTATGAAAACAGAACAAGCTCTGTGCTTTGGGGAATGATGAGAAACAGAAAAAGAGTAGGACTTTATTTGAATGGAACAAATAGGATTCAGATTTCTTCATCATCCAAAAGTATCTCAGGCAATAGCACAATTCCATTTATAATTGTTGATGCAAGAGAAGCAACAAAAGTTGATTCATCAACTTACAGAGCAAGCAGCAGTATTGGTCCAAGACAGGTAGTTGCATTTGATAATCTGAGATGGTCAATGACAAATTATCCTCAAATAAAATATTTATTGGAAGAAGGAAGGTTTGATTATTTAACAGAAGTTGAAGATGAGATTTCATCGGTTCAACCTAATGATTTTATTCTTTATCAGAATTATCCTAATCCGTTTAATCCTAAAACCAAAATTAGATTCAGTATATCAAATGTCATCCTTCGACAAGCTCAGGATGACAATCAACGAACTCAGAACCACAATACAAATCCGAATCACAGTGTCACTCTGAGCTTGTCGAAGAGTGACAAAAAAATTACTCTTAAAGTTTATGATATTTTAGGTAAAGAAATAGCAACATTGTTAAACGATTACAAATCATCAGGCAATTATGAAACTGAATTTGATGGTACTAATCTTCCAAGTGGAATTTATTTCTACAGACTGACTGTGGGAGATTTTTCAAAAACCAAGTCAATGATATTGCTGAAATGAATTGTGGGATGAAAAAATAAATCTTATCTATTGCAATCAGCTCTGCTTGCAGCGGGCAAGTTTAGCTGACTGGAAGAAGTGAGAAAAAATCAGGCTTTAGCATCATTTACAGTTTATGTGGCTAAAGCCAGAGTAAATTTGTTTTTAAATAATTCTCAGTTCATTAAAGTGAACTGCACTAATGTAATAAAAAAATGAATTGCAATCATCTTCAGCTGACAGATAAAAAGAAATAACTCTTAAAAATCCGAGCTTCAGCCCAAGGAAAGCCTTAAATTCACAAAGACCCATTATTGTAACTATTTTTCAGAAAAATTTCTAATTAGTAAATATTTTTCATTGCTTGTAAATGTTTTTCTACTAATTTTGAGATAAATATTTTTCAGTAAAATTGATGAATAATAAATACTATTCACAAGAAATAAAAATTTTTCACGGAAGAGAAGCTCCTGAAAAAGGAACAATAGTGGGTTATGGTGCTATAATAAATGCTTTGCAATTACCGGTTCCATTGCCTCAAAAGCTATCGTTAATAAGTGCAAAGCATAAAAAATATTCAGTAGAAGGTTGGAATGTTTTTACATTAAAACATAAACCAAATGATACTTTATATGACCATATTGTTTTTGCTTTAAAGTATGAAGGCATCAATCTATTATTCTTTAAAAAACTTTTTGAGAAAATTCCTTCATCAGAAATAGAAAAGTGGATAAAGAAAGAACCGTTAAGTATTTATACAAGAAAAATCTGGTTTCTGTATGAATGGTTGAGGAATAAAAAATTAAATTTACCAGATTTAAAGACAAGCAACTATGTTTTCTTAATTGATGAGGAAATCCAATATGCATCTCCGGTTAGCATAAACTCCAGCAGACACAGAATAAAAAACAATTTACCCGGCACAGTTGATTTTTGTCCATTGATTTACAAAACAGAAAAATTAGAAAATTACATCAAAGAAAAACTTGATGAAAAAACTAATATTCTTATAAATCAAGTCCACAAAGATATCTTGTTAAGAACATCTGCTTTTTTGTTATTGAAAGACTCAAAAGCTTCGTTCACAATAGAAAAAGAGACGCCAACACAGAGCAGAGCAATGCGTTGGGGAAGAGCGATTGCTCAAGCTGGCAATAAATCTCTCAGCAAAGAAGAACTTTTTCGCTTACAGCAAATTGTAATTGAAAGCAAATTCACAAAACTTGGTTTTAGAACAGAAGGTGGATTTGTAGGCGAGCACGATAGAAAAACCGGCGAACCTATTCCTTCCCACATCTCAGCAAAATGGCAGGATATTGAAACTCTGATTCAAGGTTTAATAAATACAACAAGAAAATTGGAAGAAGAAAAATTTCATCCCGTTTTAACTGCTGCTGTAGTATCATTTGGATTTGTTTTTATTCATCCTTTTGAAGATGGAAATGGAAGAATTCATCGTTATTTAATTCATCATATTTTAGCAGAAATGAAATTTACACCGCAAGGAATTATTTTCCCCGTCTCCTCTGCGATGCTGGACAAAATTGAAGAATACAGAAAAGTTTTAGAAAGTTATTCAATTCCACTACTCGATTTTATCCAATGGAAAAAAACTAAAGATAATAATATTAAAGTATTGAATGAGACAATAGACTATTACAGATATTGGGATGCAACACCTTTCGCGGAATTTCTGTTTGATTGCGTTAATTATACAATCCAAAAAATAATTCCGGAGGAAGTTGATTACTTACAAAAATATGATGAAATGAAAAGTTGGTTAGATGATAATTTTGAGATGCCCGATAAAATAGTAGCATTGTTAATTCGGTTTCTTGAACAAAATGATGGAGTTTTGTCAAAAAGAGCAAGAGAAAAAGAATTTTCGACTCTGAATGATGAAGAGATAATGCAAATAGAAAATAAGTTCAGAGAGATTATGATGGAATGATTTTATTTATTTTAATTAATTCAGTTCACTAAAGTGAACTGCAAAGAATTTTATAATTCTGAATTTATGAACTTAAAAATGTATTGGATCAAAAATGAAAAAAATATTATTTCTGCTCTCTCTTATTTCTTACTTTATAATTGCACAGCAAACTCCACTTGAAAAATCTAATTTTGCCAAACTCACATCTCACGAAGAGCTCAAACAGTTTATTCAGGAAGTTGATGCTAAATCTGATTTGATAAATACTGAAGTGCTTACCAAATCAGCTGAAGGAAGAGAACTGTTTGCAGTCTATTTCTCAAAAGGGAAGTTTGGCGCTGATAAAAACAAAATCAGAGTTTTAATTTTTGCACAACAACACGGAAACGAGCAATCAGGAAAGGAAGCAGCATTGCTTTTGATTAATGAGTTGCTAAAACCAGAGAATCAATATCTCTTCGATAGAATAGATTTTTGTTTAATACCTCAAATGAATCCCGATGGCTCTGAAAAAAACAAAAGACGAAATGGGAATGATGTTGACTTAAATAGAAATCATCTGATATTAACTGAACCTGAAACAATTGCACTTCACAAACTCTTTGATAAATATCTTTTTGAAGTTACAATGGATGTTCACGAATACTGGCCCTTTGGTGAGGAATGGAAAAAACTTGGCTTCAGAAGAAATTTTGATGTAACTGTCGGAGCAGTAACAAACATTAACATCTCAGAAAAAATTAAAAAACTTTCCTATGAAAAGTATCTGCCGTTTGTATTTGATTTCATAACTAAACAAGGTTACTCAGCATTTCATTATTTGCCGGGCGGACCGGTTGGAGTAGATTATCTTCGTTACAGCACATTTGATATTAATGATGGAAGACAAAGTTTTGGTATTCAGAACACACTTTCATTTATTCAGGAAGGAATGAATGGAGAAAATTACAGCACAGATAATCTTGAACGCCGTGCAAAAAGTCAGATGGCGGGAATGCTTGCATTGATCAAGTTTAGTTATAACAATAAAAAAGAAATTAAAAAACTTGTTGCTGAAGAACGGAAAAAACTAATTAGCAATAAGGTAAATAATAAAGTCGCAATTCAGCTTGATCATTTTTCGGATGGAACAGAGCTTAAATTAAAACTTCTTTCTTATTACTCAGGAGAAGATACGATTGTAACAGTAAAAGATTTCAGATCAGCAGTAAAATCTGTTTATGATGTTGAAAGACCGAAAGGATATTTAATTCCAAAACAGCTTCCCGAACTGAAAGATTGGATGGACAAACATAATCTGAATTACTCCGATGCAAATTTGTCTAAAGTTAAAAAGGTAGAAGGATATTTTATTGATTCAGTCGGAACACTTGATTTCGAAAGAGATACAGTTAAAAATCCTTTTGTCTCCGTTATTGATGTTACTGATAAAATTGAATTAAGTGATTATTATTTCCTTCCAGTTAGTCAGCTAAAAAATAATATGATTGTAATTGCACTTGAACCGAAATCAATGCTGGGATTAGTAACATACAAACAGTTTGAACATTTGCTGGAAGCAGGTGATAAGTATAAAGTTTTGAGAGTGATGAAGTAATACACTGTCGGCAGGCTTGACACCTACGAAAATATTTTTGTTATTTAAATGTAGGGACAGAGCTTGCTCTGTCCGCCGTAATGTAGTAAATATTTTGCAACATAACCAGAAATGGCAAGCCCTTTCCCTGGAGCAACGGATAAAAAATGAAAATAGAAAAAATTGAACTGCGACATATAAAAATGGAATTAGTTTCTCCGTTCACAACATCAATGGGAACAGAGTACGATGAAGAACACATTATTGTTCGTGTTGACGGCGAGGGCTTAACCGGCTGGGGAGAATGCGTTGCTGAAGGAACACCGTTTTATTCTTATGAAACTGTTACAACTGCGTGGCACATCTTACAGGATTTTTTAATACCATCAATTCTTGGAAAAGATATTGCAGGTATAGATGAAGCAATTAATCTTTATTCAAAAGTTCGCGGACACAGAATGGCAAAAGCCGGACTTGAAGCGGCTTTGTGGGATTTGTTTGCTAAATCAAAAAATATTTCTCTTTCAAAAATGCTTGGTGGAACAAGAAATAAAATTGATGTTGGTGTCAGCATAGGTATTCAATCTTCAGTTTCTGACTTGATCAAAAAAATAGAAGCTTATCTTGCAGAAGGTTATAAAAGAATAAAAATTAAAATCGCTCCGGGCAATGATATTCAGTTTGTTAAAGCAGTGAGAAAAGTATTTCCGCAAATTCTTTTTCAGGTTGATGCAAATTCTGCCTACACATTGAACGATATTGATTTATTCAAACAAATGGATGAATACAATCTGCTCTTGATTGAACAACCTCTTGGTTATGAAGACATTTATGAACATTCAAAACTTCAGCGGGAACTTAAAACCCCAATTTGTCTAGATGAAAGCATTCACTCGCTTGATGATACTCGTGCTGCGATTGAATTAGACAGCTGCAGAGTAATAAATATAAAACCCGGTCGTGTTGGCGGATTTACAGAATCAAAACTCATACACGATTACTGTGCATCTGAAAATATTCCCGTTTGGTGCGGCGGAATGTTAGAAAGCGGAATCGGGCGTGCTGGAAATATTGCACTTGCTTCACTGCCAAACTTTACTTTGCCGGGAGACATTTCCGCAAGCAAAAGATATTACAAAGAAGATATAGTTGAACCGGAATTTGTAGTTAATCCTGATGGAACAATGGATGTTCCAACAAATCCGGGAATTGGTGTTGAAGTCAATATGAAGATGTTGGAGAAAGTGACGGT
>CALHAB010000103.1 GCA_937934185.1 uncultured Ignavibacterium sp.
AACTACTTATAAAACTCATTATCCATAATCTTTTCTATTCCATTCTTTCCAACAGAAGTTAAAATTCTTTTAGCTCTTATGAATGCATTATCACGATACTCACTGTAATAAGGTTTGGCTTTGTTGAAACTATTAATTCTTACTCTTCCTGCTGCGTGTATAAAATCACCATCTCCAATATAAATTGCAACATGAGTTATTCTCTCTTTTCTTTCGCCATTGGCTTTCGAACCAAAGAAAAGTAAATCGCCGGCTTCAAGATTTTCCCAGCCATTTTTTACATCAACCAATTTACCTGTATGAACTTGTTGCGAAGCATCTCTTGGAAGAATTATTCCGTTCAGGAAGTAAACCGTTTTTGTGAATCCGCTGCAATCCATTCCTTTGGAAGATGTTCCGCCCCACAAATATGGAACTCCCATAAATCTGTAAGCTGTATTCAAAATGCTTTCACCTGAGGGGTTTAGTGATGAATACCATTTATCAAACTTTTCAGATTCAGATTTTGGAACATAAGCCGTTCTCTTGTCAGGAAACTCGACAAAGTAAAAATCATTTTCTTCTCTGATTAGTTTTAGCAGATTGCCTGCAACCAAATCTGAAATATGCTGTGAATTTTTATCTGCTTTTTCATAAGCCCAGCCAAATTCATTTATGTAAATTATTTTTTGTGATTTTTTCCATTCGTTCCATTCAGTTTCATTCATAATTTGGAAACCATCATCATCAAGCCAGGAGATATAACCATCAGGAGTTTGTACCAGATAATATCCCCACTGACCTTTCTTTAAAACTTTAATTGGTGTTCCAAGTAATGATTGTGTTGAAAGTTCTGCAGGATGATCAGGATTTGTTCTTATGTTGGAAACAGAAAGATTAATTACACCATATATTTTATCTCCCAATTCCTTTGATGGAAGCAAAACAATCTTATCTTCAAATTTTATTGCTTCTCCGTCGAGAGTTTTGATAAGTTCTTTCTTTGCTTCGGGAAGATTTGTTTCTCCTTTAAGAACAATTTTCTTTTCCGGTTGTTCAACTTCGATGTTGAAAACAGCAACCCGCTTATCCGGTGCAAATTTTTCCTTTACATTTTTAATGATTGATTTAACTTTGTCCATATCCGGATTCACCTGTGAATAAATATTGTTTGAAAGAATTGATAAAGCAAAAATTATTAATAAAAGATTCTTCATAAAAATTTACCTCTGATTTTATTTTGGTTCGATATATTCGACATCCATGTGATAATCCCACTTGTCAAAATATAAATTTCCACCGCGCCATTCCAATTCACCTCTTTGAAAATCAACTGTTTCGCTTCTTGGAAAAATTTTAGCCGGGAACAAAGGAGTTGAATAATCATCATTTGTTATTAAATGATAAGGATCAATACTTCCAAGAAAATAATATTTTTCATCTTCTATCTCAGAGTCAATCATTCCAAAAGATTGATCAACAGGAACCCAGCCGTAACCTTCAAGATAAATCTCACACCAGTCGTGAAGATTAATTTCGCCGGGATGAAGCATCCATCCGCTTTGCCATTTGGCAGGAATTCCATTGTATCTGCAGAGCGTCATAAACAACAAAGTTTTTATTCCGCAATCACCGTGTTTTCTGTTGATACAGTATTCGGATATGTTTTCAATTGTTGAATACTCTCTCGCACCAGCCCAGGGAATATTCGTTGAAATCCATGTAAAAATTTTTTTTGCGATTAAGTATGGATTTTTTTCATCACCAACAATTTCTTTTGAGAGATTTTTAATTTTGTCTGTGAACACAATATGCGGAGATCTTTCAGCAGTAAAAGTTTTATACAAACCAGACTGCTTGTTGTATGGTTTGATTAAAGCCGGATCAATAAAATTTACCTCAGCGTAGTTTGTGACTTCAAGTGCAATATTGAAAACAGTCGGTTGGTCTTTCTGCGCAACTTTTTCAAGATAAATAGTCCTTTGCAGATTATCATTGCTTGCAATTACATATTCATCTGAATTTATTCCGAGCAACTTAATGTTCTGTTGTCTTTCGTGACCTTCTCTCGGGAAAGGAAGCCAGCATCTTATAATTTCACCGTGTGGAACAGCATTCGGTTCAACTGTTACTGTGTAATTTAATCTGAATGTAACGGGCTTGACAAGTTTTGACTCAGTCTTTGCAGCTTCATCCAGAACTTTTGGAATATATGA
The DNA here is from genome assembly GCA_937934185.1 of uncultured Ignavibacterium sp. Classification (GTDB taxonomy): domain Bacteria; phylum Bacteroidota; class Ignavibacteria; order Ignavibacteriales; family Ignavibacteriaceae; genus Ignavibacterium. The sequence continues at coordinate 2,196 of CALHAB010000103.1, forward strand.
TTCAAGAAATTCATCCAGATTATCTTTAACATATCCATCAACCAGTTCTTTTTGTTTCTTTGCATCTTTATTTATTCTGAAAAGATTTGATGCTGCTCTGGCAAAATACCATTTTATTCCGTCAATAATTTTGAATTCAAGTGAACCATCTTCTTCCCATTTTTTCAAATCGGTTTCAGTTGCATCAGGATAATATTTTCTTACATACTTTAAAATATCTTCAACAGTTTTATTAAAATCTTTTCTTATTCTTTCCAATCTTTCTTTTTCAAACTGAAGTTGAAAAATTTCATCGTGTGATAAATTCATTGTTCTGATTTTTTCATCAATAAGCTCAGATGCCTTCGTGAATTCTCCTGATTGAACAAGCTTGTTTATATCTTCGAAATTTGTTTGTGCGAGAATAAGAGTTGATAACATAAATGTGAGTATGATTGTTTTCATAAAAATTTCCATTCACCTGGAATAATGTTTGAATTTTCCTGAACAAAATTAAGTTAAATCAAGATAAAATATTCAGGCAAAATGCAATTGAAACAGGGATTAAACTGATGAAGCTGATTAAAACGGATTATATTCAATTTCATTTTACTTATTTTTGAAAAGTAATTATTCTTCTTTGGAGAAAATATGAAACCTTCCGATCGTCTGGTCTCTCTTGATGTTTTCAGAGGCATCACAATTATGGGAATGATTCTCGTTAATAATCCTGGTACCTGGAGTGCTGTTTATCCGCAATTACTTCACGCTGAATGGCACGGCTGCACATTTACAGATTTAATTTTTCCTTTTTTTCTTTTCATAGTTGGCGTTGCGATTTCATACTCATTAACAAAACGAAAAGCTCAGGGCGGAAGTATGAAATCACTTTATCTGAACATAATCAGAAGAACAGTGATTTTATTTTTACTCGGAATAATTCTTAACGGTTTTCCTTTTGGATTATTATTTGGTCATCAGTTTTCGTGGGAAACTTTGAGAATTCCCGGAGTGCTTCAACGAATTGCTATTGTTTATTGTGTAGCTGCATTTTTGTTTTTAACTACATCAACAAAATTTCAGTACTGGTTTACTGCTGCAATACTGATTCTTTATGCTGCTGCTATGAGTTTTATACCTGTTCCCGGAGTTGGTTATGCAAACTTTGAACCGGGAAAAAATTTATCTGCCTGGATTGACCAAATGATTCTCGGTGCTCATGTATGGAGCGGAACAAAGTTGTGGGATCCTGAAGGCATACTTTCGACAATTCCTGCAATTGGTTCTGCAATGATCGGAATATTTACAGGCAATTGGTTAAGAAGTGAAGCTGATCAGAAAGAAAAAGTAGTTTATCTTTTCATCTGGGCAAATGTGCTTATGCTTGCCGGATGGATCTGGAGTTTCTGGTTTCCATTAAATAAAAATATATGGACAAGTTCTTATGTACTTTGGACTGCCGGACTTGCTCTTCACTTTCTCGGATTTTGTTATTGGTTTATCGATGTGAAAAAAGTTACCTGGTGGACAAAACCTTTTCTTGTTTATGGAATGAATGCTATAACTGTGTTCTTTCTTTCCGGTATTCTGGGGAGAATAATGTATATGGTTAAATGGACTGATGCTGCAGGAAATGTAGTAACAATAAAAAGTTATTTGTTTGATAATTTCTTTTTATCCTGGCTTGCGCCGATAAATGCATCACTTGCCTGGGCAATTTTTTATATTTTGTTCTGGCTTGGTTTAATGTGGATTTTATATGCGAAGAAAATTTTTATTAAAGTGTGATTATAAATTGCAAGGATCAGTCTCCTGACCAATCCATATCGTATGTTGTTAGTAAAATTTTTATGAAAATATTTATCATTAGTAAAAATATGGAACGGACTGCAGTCCGTTCCCCACGAAAGATGAAATGAAAAAAATTCTGTTAATCCTTTTCTTTACTCATACTTGTTTTCCACAGATTGATCTTTATCATAAAATTTCTCAGATGATAATGGTTGGATTTTCAGGCAAGACTTTAACTGATACTGTTATAATAAATGATTTACAAACCCGTGGTGTTGGAAGCGTAATCTTATTCAGCGGAAATATTGAATCACCAACTCAACTCAATCAATTAACAACACAACTTCATAGTTCATCTTTAACACCATTGTTTATTGCAATTGATCAGGAAGGCGGAAGAATTGCACGGCTTCGGGAAACTAATGGTTACTCTTCAACATTTTCGGCTTATCAGATTGGAACTGTTTTTAATGATGAAAACATAAACAGAAACTGGGCTTCGTTAATGGCAGGCTGGTTAAAGGATGCAAAAATTAATCTTAATCTTGCTCCTGTTGCCGATGTGAATATCAATCCTGAAAGTCCGGCAATTGGTTATCTCGACAGAAGTTTTTCCAGAATTCCTGATACAGTTTATAATCATTGTAACTGGTTCATTGATGAATTTCATAAGAAAAATATTTTAACTTGTCTTAAACATTTTCCCGGTCACGGAAGCGCAACAACCGATTCACATCTTGGTTTCACAGACATTACAAACACCTGGGCTGATTCAGAATTAATTCCTTACATCAAATTGATTCAGAATGGTTATGATGATTTTATAATGAGCGGACATCTTTTCAATGCTCAGATTGATTCTGTTTATCCTGCTTCTCTTTCCAATAAAACATTAACCGGTTTGCTTCGTGATTCACTTGGTTTTGATGGATTGATAATTACCGATGGAATGTTTATGGGCGCTATCTCAAACAACTATACTTTTGATGAAGCTGTTGAACTTGCAATCAATGCCGGCAATGATATTCTGCTTTACACAACAAACAAGCTTTCAGGCAAATCACTCGTTGATAGTGTTGTTGGTATAGTTATGAATAAAATTTCTGAAGGAAAAATTACGGAGCAGAGAATCAATGAATCATACAACAGAATAATGCTCAAAAAACAGCAGATCACAAATGTTAATCAGAATAATTCTGAATTTATTCCGGATGAATTTGGGTTGGTCAATTATCCTAATCCATTCAACGCACAGACGAATATTGTTGTAAGAATTCCTGTTGATGGAAATCTTTCAATTAAAATATTCAATATTGTTGGAGAAGAAGTATCAGAAATAATGAATGACTTCACAGCAGCTGGAACTTATAAATTTACTTTTAATGCAGATAAACTTTCTTCGGGAATATACTTTATAAGAATGAAAATGAACAATAAAATTCTCACTCATAAAGCAGTTTTACTCAAATAATTTTAACGAAGGATTCATAAATGTTTAAATATTTTTTAATATCAATGGTAATTACGATGAATATCTTTGCTCAACAAAAAGAACTCAAAACAGTTGATTATGTTGATTTGAAAAAATACGCCGGACTCTGGTACGAAGTAGCAAAAATTCCGAATCGTTTTCAGAGTCAGTGTGTCAAAGGAACAACTGCAAAATATTCACTCAAAGAAAACGGCGAGATTGAAGTCATAAACTCCTGCATTGATGAAGACGGTAAGTTAGATCAAACAGAAGGTGTTGCAAGAGTGGTTGATAAGAAATCAAATGCAAAACTGGAAGTAAGTTTTTTCAGCATACTTGGCTGGAGACCAATCTGGGGTGATTACTGGATAATAGGTCTTGATGAGAATTATCAGTGGGCAATTGTCGGAACTCCCAGCAGAAAGTACGGATGGATTTTAGCAAGACAA
>CALHAB010000104.1 GCA_937934185.1 uncultured Ignavibacterium sp.
TGTTAATTTCTTCGTTCGTTTTGCTATCAAATATTTCTTTTACTTCTTCATCGTATCTGTATAATCTGCCAAGTCCTGATTTTTGTAAGATGTTTTCAACTTCAATGTTGTCATCTCCGAATGCAATTATTGGTTTCCCGATTCTTAGGTATTCAAAAAGTTTGCCCGGAACATGTCTTTTCTCAGTTGCACAAACAAGCAGATAATCTGCTTTTGAAAGTTCTGATAACATTTCTTTGTATGGAAGAAATCCAAGGTATTCTGTTATAGATTCCAAATCGTGATTCTTTATTGATTGCTTTATCAAAGGTGAAACCGTTCCAATGAATTTGATTTTAAATTTTTCACCCGAATCAATTCTTCGTCGGATTTCTTTCCATAACATTTCGGGATTCTGATAATCAAAAATATTTCCAGCGTGCACTATTATTCTTAAGTTCCCTTCCTTAGGAAGGGGATTTAGGGGAAGGTCTCTGAAATCTTCTTCATTATATCCCCAATAAAGAACATACGATTTATCTTTTATCTGAGGATATTTTTTAATGTAATCATCTTTCATCGACTCAGTTACAAAAATTACTTTCTTTGCTTTTTCAATAACAGATTTTTCGAAGTGATTGTCAATACTAAGTGTGAGTTTACTTCGTTTGAAATTTCTGTAGTAAGAAATATCAACCCAGGGATCAATGAAAACGGGAAAGAATGGAGTTCCAAAGTTCTCCGAAAGTTTTTTACCAACAAGCTGTGTGGTGTGCGGCGGTCCAATTGAAACAATCGCATCCAGTTTCTCTTTTTTTAAGTATTTTTTTGCTTCGCGAACAGCGGGCAAATACCAGCCAATTCTTGCATCAGGAATAAACAGATTCATTCGTATCCAGATGGATATTTTATGATCAAGACTTTTATTCTCCAATGAAATTGTTTCAGAAGCAATGAGTTTTTCTTCAGGTTTCTTACCGATAAATTTCTTATAAAGATTAAATGGCTCGAATGCTTTAGCTTTAATAACTGTCCATTCAGGATTTACTTTTTTAAGGAGACTATCATCTCTTTGTGTAAATGTTTCATCCTTTGTGGTCAGCACAACTGGCAGCCAGCCGAGATTCTGAATATGATTCATAATATCCAATGGCCAATGGAGTGAAGCTTTCCCGGAAGGAGGCCAATAATATGTTATGAACAAAACTTTTTTCATCCTTTAAAATTTTACTCCAACAAATCTGACAACATCAGCTTTGCCTTTGTGATATTCTCCTTCTTCAAGGTTAATTACTTTTGATTCTATCAGATCAATTTTCATTTGCTCGACCAGTTCCAATATTTCTTTCTCAGAGTATAATAAATCTTCTGATCGTGGTCCGCCTGAAGTATTTTTGATTTGTTCCTTACTGAAAGCTTCGAATATCAATTTACCATTTTGTTTTAATGCTTTGATTGAATTCTCAAAAACTTTTTTTCTTAAATCAAAAGGCAGATGAACAAAAATCAAAACAACCAGATCATAATAATTTTCTTTAAAGTTATAATCATTTAAATCACAGACATCATAATTAATTTTAACATTATTTCTTTCAGCCAGCTTTAATGCTTTAACTTTAGCAGATGAACTAAAATCCACTGCGTCAACCAGCCAGCCAAGTTTAGCTGCATAAACAGCATTCCTGCCTTCACCTTCTGCAAGAAATAAAGCTTTGCCGGGTTTTAAATTTTTTAATTGATGCTCTAAAAATTTATTCGGTTGTGTGCCGTATATGAATTCTTTCTCTGAGTATCTGCTATTCCAAAAATCTTTACTCATTTTACTCTTTATTAAATATCCATTCAAAATTATACAAGTAATTTTGAATTTGAAACGAATTATGGATTATTTATGTTCAGATGTAAACTAATTCGAGGAAATATGTTAATAGATATTGTAACAGCTTCTCCGCCTTATAAAGTTGCCCAAAGTTTGGCTGCCAGCGAGTTAAAAAAACGTATGGGCGGAACTGCAGCAATAAGCAGAATGATTGATATGGCTGCCAACCAATCCGGAATTGATCATCGCTATTTTGTGGTAAAAGACGCTGAAGAAGATTCAACCGAAAAATTTTTTACTAAGGATGGAAAACATTTTTCGCCTGACACTAAAACGAGAATGACTGAATATGAAAAATGGTCAATCGCATTAACCAAACAAGCCGTAAAAGAATTAGCAGAAAAAAATAAAATAGATTTTGCATCAATTGACAGATTGATTACAATTTCCTGTACAGGATTTTTTGCTCCTGGCCTTGATTACGAATTGATTAAAGAGTTTAATATTTCTCCAAGTGTTAAAAGAACCAATATTGGTTTTATGGGATGTGCAGCTGCTTTGGTTGGAATTAACTCTGTCTGGGAAGCTATGAAGCTTGATCATAATGAAAATATTTTAATGGTATCTGTTGAACTTTGCAGCTTGCATCTTCAAACCGAACCGACTCGTGATAATATTCTGGCAAATATGATTTTTGCTGATGGCGCCGCTGCTGCTTACTTTTCGAAAAAAGTTCTTTCTGATAAAAGAAAATTAGAGATACAGTTTGCTGAATCATTTTTGTTTGAGGACTCAGCAAAGTTTATGGGATGGAAAATTGGCAACAACGGATTTGAAATGATGCTTTCATCTGATCTGCCTAAAATTATTCTCAACTCTGCTGCACCAAGAGCAAAAGAAATTTTAAGTAAAAGGGGAATCGATATTTCTAAAATTAAACACTGGGCTTTGCATCCGGGCGGTAGAGCAATATTAGACTCATTGCAAAACGGTCTTGAACTTACTGATGAACAATTAAAACCATCGAGAGAAGTGTTGCGAAATTTCGGAAACCTTTCGTCAGTATCTATACTTTTTGTTTTGAAAAATATTTTGGAAAATGTTCATTTAGTAAAAGATGATTACTTATGTGCAATCGCTTTTGGTCCTGGTTTAACAATGGAGTTGGTACTATTTAAAGTTGTATAAAATGAAGCGGTCATACAAAGCAGAAATAATGGATGATTTCTCCATTCAGGATGAACGAATTGATATTGCTTTAAGAGAATTAAAAACAATCAATAAGTTTCTAGGTGGAATTTCAACTACAAAATCTGCGTTAAAATATTTTGTTGATTCCGAAAAAAAAGAAATCAAAGTATTTGATATCGGCTCAGGTTCATCAGATAATCTAACAGCTTCAAATAATAAGTCCCTTCGACTTCAGATTATTTCAGTGGATAAAAACTTACGTGTGTTAAAGAGTTCTGATAATACCTCAGAAAAAATTAATTCAGATGCTTTTGATTTACCATTTAAAGATAATAGCTGCGATATTGTCCACTTAGCATTGTTCCTCCACCATTTTAAAGAATACGAAATACAAAAATTGCTGATGGAATTTTTAAGAATTGCAAAAAGGGGAATTATCATCAATGATCTCCAAAGATCTTATTTAGCTTTAATAGGAATAAAACTTTTAACAATTCTTTTTTCCAAAAGTGAAATGGTAAAAAATGATGCACCTCTTTCTGTTAAGCGTGGATTTTCTAAATCTGAATTACTAAAAATTTTATCAGATGCCGGAATCAAAAACTTTATCATCAGATGGAAGTGGGCATTCAGATGGATGGTGGTGATTAAAAAATGACTGAACAAACTACAGACATATTAATCATTGGCGGCGGCCCGGCAGGTTCAACTACAGCACTTTATCTCTCTCAATTAGGATTTGATATTACAATTATTGAAAAGAAGAAATTTCCCAGAGAAACTTTATGCGGTGAGTTCCTATCAAAAGAAGTTACTGATATCCTTAAAGAACTAAATATCTTTAATGAGTTTCTCTCACTTAAACCGAACAAACTCAATTCCTTTCGTGCTGTTGATGAAACTGGTATTGAATTAAAATCAGATCTGAACTTTGATGCTTATGCAATGAAGCGTTCAGTGTTCGACTTATTTTTATTAGATAAAGCAAAGGAAAGAAAAGTAAGGGTTATTCAACCTGCGGAAGTTATCACTATCACAAGAACTAATTCTGAATTTATTTCAGAAATAATTGATGACTCCTCCAATAAATTCAATGTCATCTCTAAATTAGTAATTGCAGCTTACGGCAAGCAGAATATTTTAGATAAAAAACTTGAACGGGATTTCATTAACAAAAAGTCATACTTAAATGGAGTTAAAATTCATCTGCCGATAGAATTTCTTAAAGATTCATTTAATGATGAGATAAGAATTTATACAGATGATGAACTATACTGCGGAATGAATCAGGTTAATGATAAAGAAATGACAGTTTGTTTTCTGGAGAATCGAAAAAAATCCAAAATACCATCGCGTGAAAGATTAATTGATGTAATAAAATCAAATAAAAATTTTCAAAAGATTTTTAAGACAAATGCATTGGATTACATTAAGTCAACAAACATATATGGCACAGGTAATATCTTTTTCGGTAAAAGGGAAGTGATAGAAAACGGTATCATAATGATTGGCGATGCAGCTCGAGTTATTTCTCCATTAGCGGGTGATGGGATTGGTATGGCGATGGAATCAGCAAAGCTCCTCTATTCGCTTTTGATTAAACATAATATTAATCAGTCTGAGCAACTGTTTTCTGATTACAAAAAGCAATATGAGAAACTTTTTTCGAAGAGATTAAAAACAGCAAAAATTATACAAAGTATAATTCTGAACAGAAGTATCCGAAACATAGGTATTAGGTTCGCCAATAAGTATCCGGCATTATTGCCTTATTTGATCAAGCTTACAAGAAACCTCAAAACTGCGTAAAGTATGCTTATATTTGTATGTGGAAAAAATATTTTTTTGTGATTCATGAATGTAGACATTAAAAATATTCAGAGATTTATTGTTGTTGGTGACAGGGTATTGATTAAACCCGAAAGCGAAGAGAGTCGTACAGCAAGTGGGCTGTATTTACCTCCTGGTGTTACTGAGAAAGAAAAAATTCAAAGCGGATATGTGATTAAGGTTGGTCCCGGCTATCCAACTGCTACTCCGCCTGAAGATGAACCCTGGAAATCAACTGAAGAAAAAGTTAAATATATTCCATTACAGGCAAAGGAAGGGGATTTGGCCAT
>CALHAB010000105.1 GCA_937934185.1 uncultured Ignavibacterium sp.
ATCCACGAGTAACTGTTCAAATGAATCTGCTGAAAGATTAATTTCAACCTCAGATTCAGTTTTCAGATCAGTACTTTCCACAACTGAATTTAACCATCCCGAAAATGCTTCAATAAATAATTCTTCAAGCGAATCAGCTTCGACATCAATTGCAATATCGGCTGTATGACTTAAGTATGTATGTTTGGATGACATTTAATTTATTATTTTTTGCATCAGTAATTTAATCAGGTTAAAAATTAAAAGAAGTAACTTTAGGAAGTAAGAAAAATCAATTCAATGAAAAATTCATCTGAGCATACTAAAGGAATACTTGCAGTCTTCCTGACAGCTTTATTATGGAGTTCCGGCGGGTTGTTTATTAAACTCGTAACACTCACTCCGATGCAGATTTCATTCTTCCGATGTCTGATTGCAGCAATTGTTTTCGCAATTCTGTTCAGACAAAAAATATTAAAACTTAATCCTCTCGCTTTATTAAATGCATTTGCATATGCAGCGGTTCTTATTTTATTTGTGATAGCAACTAAAACTACCACAGCAGCCAATGCTATTTTTCTTCAGTCAACTGCACCAATTTATGTACTGATATTTGAACCGATACTGACAAAAACCGAATGGGAAAAGAATAATATTATTACTATTGCTGTTTGTTTTCTCGGGATGATTTTATTTTTTATGGGAGATTTAACTCCGGGCGATATTAAAGGAAACATTGCTGCACTGCTTGCCGGAGTTGCTTTCGCCGCTTTCTTTCTTGGAATGAAAAAGAATGATAAACAATACGGCGAAGCATCAATTTTTTATGGTAATGTTATAGTTGCTGTTGTTTGTATTCCATTTTTATTTGAGATGAGTTCATTAACTTACTCAGATTTATGGAAGCTTACTTTTCTCGGAGTTTTTCAGATTGCTTTTGCGTATGCATTATTCAGTTATGGGATTAAAAGAATTCTTGCAGTTGAGGCATCAATCATTTCAATGCTTGAGCCTGTGCTTAATCCAATTTGGGTTTTTATTGGCTATGGAGAAGTTCCTTCTGTTTACGCTATCATTGGCGGCGTGATAATAATTTCAGCAATCACTGTTCGCACTTTGATTGCCGGAGCGCCTGCTTTGAAAAGAAAATTTACGACCTGAGTTTAAAGTTCAATTCTGCCACTAAGACACCAAGTCACAAAGATTAATCAAAAAATTTCTATTGTTGTTATTGATAAAAAAAGCGGACAAGATGCCCGCTTTTAGTCAACATTATTTTATAATGATCATCGAAGTAAAATCATCTTCTTTGTTGTAACAAAACCTTGTTCTGAACTTGATGAATTATCTACTGCACGCAATTGGTAAAAATAAATTCCGCTTGATAAGCCATATTTTTCAGCGTCGAAATCAATTTCGTAAATTCCGGCGGGCTTTTCTTCATCGACTAAAGTTGTTACTTCATTGCCAAGTAAATCAAATACCTTTAACTCGGTCTGAGCAAACCCAGACCCTACATTATGAATTATGTATCTTATCTTTGTTGTTGGATTGAATGGATTAGGATAGTTCTGTAACAACACAAAATTATCTGGCGAATTCAAATTATTTTTATCTTCAGCATCATTTATAATCAACCAGAGAAAATAAACAGAATGATTTGCTGTTGCTGTATGCAAAACCCAACTTGTAAAATTCATTGCATCATTTATAACTTTACCATCGCCAAGTCCGCCGGAAAACGGCAGCCAATCTCCCTGACTGTGATACTTAGCAAAGAAACCATTATTTCTGGTTGCGGCCAGTAAGGAGTAACTCTCATAAATCAATCTCACTACTTCATAATCATTTAATCCATAGTCTTCCCATGTTAATCCAAAATCTGTACTTACTCTTATTCCTTGTCCGCAGGCATAAATACTTTTTGTATTTCCATGGTCAACAGCATGGATACTGTTTAACTTACCGCCAGGTACAAATGAAACATAAGTTAAAGTTCTTCCGCCGTCATTACTTCTATAAATCAGTGAATCATTTACTAAAAAATAAACTTCAGTTAATTGATCAGGGAATGATGTTGCAAATTGAAAATTCATTCCTTCTGTATTCGGAATTCCCAGCCATAGTGATGGTGAATTCATAATATCACATACATAAAGTCCGGATGAATTTACTCCTTCACTCAAAGCTAAGAACAGCTGAGCGCTGTCCTTTCTCTGATAGAAGTAATTCAACTTACCTGCCGTCAAAGGAAGATTAAAAACCGTTTCCCAATTGAAACCAGAATTCGTTGATCTCTGAATGAATCCATTTCCTTCAGGATAAATACCGGCAGCCAAAGCATAACTTCCACCGGAAGCTAATATCAAAGCATTTATTGGAAAACCATCTTGTCCATAGTTATCAGCAACATACCACGAGTAAGAATTAACTTTAACTCCTTTCGGTGTTCCGAGTATTAAATGATCCATCATTGCAGGAGTTTTCCCAAGCGAAAGGCATTGCTGATTATTCGGCCCAATCTGATTCCAGTAGGCTGACTGATTTGTCTTTTCAAATATCCCTTCATCAGTTCCTGCATAAACTTTATTATCAGAACAATAGATAGTGTTGACCTTAAGAACTTTCATCACTCCGAAATCAGGATATTCAAGTCCGTCTGAAAAAGGTCCCCAATTCGTTCCGAAGTTTGTTGTTCTGTAAACTCCTGATTTTGAACCAATAAAAATTTGTCCATAGATATTCATATCTACATCAGTCAATTCAAATGGACCTTGAGGTAAACCATTTGAAGTTACAATCCAACTGCTTCCGTTGTTGCTTGATAGATAAACAAGATTTGAATCATTTGCTATTGCGGCCAATTTGAATGGTGAAATATTATCGCCGGCAAGTGCGATATAATTTTTGGATGGAAGAGGTAGCTGAGCCCAGGTATTTCCATCATCAGAAGATTTGAAAACTCCCTGATCGGTTGCCATAATTATTGAATTGTCTGAGTTTAGGAATATGTCATTGATAATTCCTTTTTCGGGATAAATGCTAATCCAGTTTTGTCCGTCCCATCCGCCGGAATAAATTGTTGTATCAGACCAGAGAAAAAATTTAATAACAGGATTTCGTCTTATGCGAATTCCTTTAACGGGTTCGTTTAGCGGAACAATTGAACGCCAGTGATAGCTGACATCTGCTGTCCAGTAAAGCGAATCTTCATCACAGGCAATTAAAGTATCAGAAGTTCCAAGAAAGGTTGTATGCCGGAAATCCTGTGTCTTGTACATATGAATCCAGTCATAATAGTAATAACTCAGTCCACCGTTAGTAATTGTTGCAATGTTTCCTCTGGAGTTGGTTGAAATTTCATAGACAGATCCACCGAAAGGTCCGAAACCATACCAGATGTTATGATGTACCTGAGAAAAAATTGGAAAGATCAAAAGGAAGGAAAGAAATATTTTCTTCATGGCAGTCTCCTTGTTTTGCCAAAACCAAATTAGCTAAAAAAAATTGTAATTCAAATAAAATTTATTAAGGAGACAGACGATAAATCTTCCAATTACTTTCTGTTCTTTCATAAACTATTCTGTCGTGTAAGCGGCTTGGTCTTCCCTGCCAGAATTCAAACAAATTTGGTTTCAGAATAAAGCCACCCCAGTTTTCAGGCATAGGAGGATTAAAACCATATTTTTCCTTGAGTTCAGAAAATTTTTTTTCAAGATATTCTCTGTTAGGAATAATTTCACTTTGATTTGAGGCCAAAGCACCATAGCGGCTTTCAAGTGGTCTGGAATTAAAATATTCCAATGACTCTTCTCTGCTCAGCTTTTCAATTCTTCCCTCTATTCTTACCTGTCTTTCGAGTTCCATCCAGTAAAAAAGCAAAGCTGCGTTTGGATTAACTGAGAGATCCTGTCCTTTTCTGCTGTTGTAATTTGTATAAAACTTAAAACCAATCTCATCAAATCCTTTTAACAACACTACTCTTGCCGAAGGTTTGTTATCAGAAGCAGTTGCTAAAATCATTGCATTTGGTTCATAGATATTAGAATTTAAAACTTCTTCAAACCATACACTGAATTGTTTGAAAGGGTTTGAATGAATTTTGTCTTCGAGTAATTCCCCTTTTTCATAGTTCTTTCTTAGATTGCTGAGTGAATTTTCGTCCATAGAATTTTTACCTTTAATTGTTATATTTTAGTTAGGAATCCGATTATATTTTGATTAACAAACCTAAATAAAATTATTATTGAAACTCTTGTACATAAAAGTATGAAAAAAGAAAAATTATCTAAAAAAGAAATAGAAGAACTTGAAAAATTTGGTGCAAACACCTGGTTCGTCGAATACCTCTATAAGCAATACGAACAAAAACCTGATGAAGTTCCCGAACAGTGGAGAAAATTTTTTGGCAATATTGAAGGAAAAAATAAATCAAATGGCTCCAGTGAAAAAGAAAATCTTTCTTACCTGACACTGCCAAAGAATGTTGAATTTCCCAAACCTTCAGAAGAAGATGAACTGAGAGTTATCGCAGGAAGTGCACAGAGAATTCTTGATAACATGACTTCAAGCTTAACAATTCCTGTTGCAACTTCACAAAGAACTATTCCTGTAAAGCTTCTTGAAGAAAACAGAATTCTTATCAATCAGCATCTTCAGAAGAGAAATCTGGGGAAAGTTTCTTTCACACATATAATAAGCTGGGCAATTCTAAAAGCGATAAAGAAAATACCAGCAATGAATAATGCCTTTACGATTATTGATGGAAAGCCAAATTTAATTGTCAGAAAGAATGTAAATCTCGGTTTAGCAATAGATATCGAGAGAAAAGATGGCAGCAGGTCTTTACTTGTGCCTAATATTAAAAATGCAAACAAACTTTCATTCAGAGAATTTCTTCAGGCATACGAAGATATTGTTGAACGCTCGAGAAAAGGAACTATTGACCCTTCAGAATTTTTAGGAACTACAATTACTTTAACAAATCCCGGCACAATAGGAACGGTTTCATCTATTCCAAGATTGATGATTGGTCAGGGGGCAATTATTGCAATCGGAGCAATTCAATACAATGCAGAATATCAGGCAATGTCGCCAACTACAATTTCTGCACTTGGAATAAGTAAAGTGATGAATATAACCAGTACTTATGATCACAGAATAATTCAAGGCGCTGAATCAGGACTTTTCCTCAAAGAGATAAATGAACTGCTGCTTGGCAAAGATGGATTTTATGAAGAGATATTCGATGAACTGAAAGTAACGATGAGACCTCTTCAATGGGAGACTGATTATCAGCCCGGCGGATTTGATAAATCATCCAATGCAGATGAAATAGTAAAGCAGGCAAAAGTTCTTCAGCTGATTAATTTATATCGTGTTCGTGGTCATCTGATTGCTGACCTTGATCCACTTGGTTCAAAAGTAAATTATCATCCTGAACTTGATCCTTCTTCGTTTAATCTGACTGTGTGGGATCTTGACAGAGAATTTATCACTGGTGGATTTGGCGGATTAAAAACAGCAACACTCAGACAGATACTCACAATTCTGCATAAGACTTATTGCGAAAAAATTGGTGTTGAGTATATGCACATTCAAAGTCCGGCAGAAAAGGTCTGGTTACAAAGTAAAATGGAACCATCTAAAAACACACCTGACTTTGATACAAATATCAAAAAACATATTCTTAAAAAATTAGTTCAGGCGGAATCATTTGAGCATTTTTTGCACAACAGATTTATTGGTCATAAAAGATTTTCGCTTGAAGGATCTGAAACCTTAATACCGGTTCTTGATTTCTTACTTAATGAAGCCGCTGAGCACAATGTTGCAGAAGCAGTAATTGGAATGGCGCATCGTGGAAGAATGAATGTTCTTGTGAATATAATGGGCAAATCTTATGAGTCAATTTTCAGCGAATTTGAGGATATTCAAGATCCGGATTCAATCCAGGGTTCCGGCGATGTTAAATATCATCTTGGAGCAACAGGTAAATACAAAACTTTGAGCGGAAAAACGATCGGAGTGTCACTTTCATCAAATCCGAGTCATCTTGAATGGGTAAATCCTGTTGTTGAAGGAATTGCACGCGCAAAGCAAACACGATTAGGCGATGCAAAATCTCATCAGAAAGTTATGCCAATACTAATTCACGGTGATGCTGCATTTGCAGGACAGGGTGTTGTTGCCGAGACATTAAATCTTTCTCAACTTAGCGGTTACAGAACAGGTGGAACAGTTCACATAATAGTTAATAATCAAATCGGATTTACAACTACACCTGAAGATGCCCGCTCTTCGACTTATGCCACAGATGTTGCAAAGATGATTCAGGCGCCGATATTTCATGTCAACGGAGATGATCCCGAAGCTTCTTTATGGGTTACAAAAATCGCTTTTGAGTACAAGCATGTTTTCAAGAAAGATGTAGTTATAGACTTATTTGGTTACCGAAGACACGGTCATAACGAAGGTGATGAACCTGGTTTCACTCAACCAATTCTTTATGATAAAATCAAAAGTCACCCCTCAGTCAAAACAATTTATCTGAATAAACTGGTTAAGGATGGTATTATATCAAAAGAGGAAGCCGAAAAAATTCAATCATCTTTTGAAAAGGAATTATCCAAAGCATTAGACTCTGTAAAGAAAAAAAGCACTACTTTCTCAAGCGAAGTACCTTTAGCAGTACCTGTGAAGTCAGTTAAGTCAGTTAAAACAGAGCCAACATTCATTTCTGAAGATATGCTCAACAAAATAATAATTGGGCTTACAACTCTGCCACAAAATTTTAATGGTCATCCGAAGTTACAGAAATTTCTTGAAGCACGAAGAAAGTTATTAGATAATTCTGCAAAAGCTGATTGGGCTCTCGCTGAATCACTCGCTTTCGGTAGTTTACTTCTGGAAGGAACTCCTGTTAGATTAAGCGGTCAGGATAGTGTAAGAGGAACATTCAGTCAAAGGCATCTAGCATTGACTGATATAAAAACCGGAACTGAATATTTCCCATTAAATCATCTTGATGCTAATCAGGCAAATCTTGAAGCACTTGATAGTTCTCTTTCCGAAGCAGCAGTTTTAGGATTTGAGTATGGCTATAGCACTGCTGATCCTTTGGCTTTAGTAATATGGGAAGCTCAGTTTGGTGACTTTGCAAACAGTGCGCAGGTAATTATTGATAATTTTATTGTTGCATCTTTCGAAAAATGGAATGTTCCGAATAGTTTGGTAATGTTACTTCCGCATGGATATGAAGGACAAGGACCGGAACATTCAAGTGCAAGAATTGAAAGGTTTCTAATCTTGTGTGCAGAAGAGAATATGCATGTCTGCAATGTCACAACTCCTGCTCAATATTTTCACCTGCTGAGAAGACAAATTAAACACAATCTTCAGAAACCATTGGTGATCTTTACACCCAAAAGTTTACTAAGACATCCTGAAGCAAAATCTTCAAAAGAAGAATTTTTAACAGGTGAATTTAGAGAAATACTTGATGATACAAATGCAATTGACAAATCAAAAATTGACAGGGTAATTCTCACCAGCGGCAAAGTATATTATGATCTCAAAAAGTATTCTGATGCCAATAAAATCAAAGATACAGCAATTGTAAGACTTGAACAGTATTATCCATTCAGATCAGAAGTGCTAAAAGAAATTTTAAAGTCATATAGCAATTCAAGTAAGCTAGTTTGGGTTCAGGAAGAACCCAGAAATATGGGAGCGTGGAATTTCTTATGGCACAGGTTGGAAGAGATTAAAAACGCAAATCAGAAATTATATTGTGTAAGTCGTCCTGAAAGCGCAAGCCCTGCAGTTGGGTCGGCACGAATTGCAATGAAACAACAGGATCAACTTATTAAAGAAGCTTTCCAGTAAAATTCTTTGAGTCTGGATTAATACCAGACTCCTTTCATCCTCACTTCAATATTTTTAGACCAATGTAATAATTTGGTACAAACCAGAACCAATTATCTTTCATTTATGCAATAAAATCGAAGTGGCATATTCCTTGGCAACATTCCTTTGAACTAAACCAAATGAAGGAGGGTTCGTAATGCTTGACTTTGAAAGACAAATGGCATACGGATTTGTTATTGAAAAAGTTAATCTTTCCCGCGCTACGATCAAGGAAGCTCAGGAATTTAAATTACTTTTGGATGAAGATATTCTCAGAGGGCACACAATAATTATTGTTGATCTGAGCAATTGCGAATTTATGGATTCAACATTTATTGGAGTACTTGTAGTTACATTCAAGAGATTGCTGAAACTTGGTGGTTCGCTCAAGATTGTAAAGCCCGGACTGTTCGCAAATTCAATCTTAAACTATACTGGTTCAATTGAAGTATTTGAAATTTTTGATACATTAAATGAAGCTCTGGCAAGCATTAAAGACAGCAAACAAGCGAGAGCAGAAATATTGAATTAGGATTTTCATTCTATCCCCTGTTTGTTAATTGATGTTGGTTAGCATCATTCTCCCGTTAATCACTGGTGAAGAAATTCACCGGTGATTTTCTATTTTAAATGAAATTGATTGGCACTTAATAAAAACAAAATTGAAAATGAAATGTTTGTTGAATAGTTTTGAGATGAACGAGAAAAAATTTTATGCGGCAGTAATTCAGTGGTAGAATGCCAGCTTCCCAAGCTGGACGTCGCGGGTTCAAGTCCCGTCTGCCGCTCAAAAGAATTTTGGTTTTATTCGAAAAAAAATACATATTTGACACGCAAATTTTGAATGTTCTGTACAGAAATTTTGGGCGCTTAGCTCAGTTGGTTTAGAGCATCTGCCTTACAAGCAGAGGGTCGGAGGTTCGACTCCTTCAGCGCCCACTCACTTAATTCCCTGTAAACTAATCACTTACAGGGTTTTTTTATTTTATCCTGTCCTCTCTATTTCTTTTCCGCCCCCGATTTCGCCCCCGAAAATTCCCGCAAATATCCCTTTTCTATCCAGTTCCTCTTTCATTTTCTTTACATTTACTGATGCATAATAATTTATTGTAGTGCTAATATTACTATGATCCGCTAATGCCTTTACGGTATGAACAGGCACTCCTTTTTCAAGCAGTTTTGTTATAAATGTTTTCCTCAGCTGATGCATTGAATACATCTTTTTTATCAATGACCCATTTGGATTATTTAACAATTGTTTCTGTAATCTCCAATAAAATTTTAATCCATCTCTGCTATAACTAAAAATTTTCCCTTCTTTCTTTATTCCTATCTGTTTTAATAGTTCCTTCAAATCTTCTGTAATCGGAAAGAAAAAAGTCCTATCCTTTTTTACATTTGGGGCAACAATAAACTCATTCTCCCAATCCACATTCTCCCAGCGCAATTCGAGTGCTGATGATATTCTAAATCCTGTTATAAGTAAAAACATAATCAAATAATACTGTTCCTTTTTTCCCTTTACATACAAATGCCTTAAAATAACCTGCAAATCTGAGTCATCAATTGACTCTGGTTGCTTTGTCTGTCTCTTTATTACTTTTATAGGATTTTTTTGCAGATAATTCATTTCCTTGAAATACTCAAATAAAGTGTGCATATGCGATGAATAAATTCCTTGAGTGTTCCTCGAATAATTCTTCTTATCGAAAAATAAAAGTATCTTTTTATAATCTCCCTGTCCATAATCCTTTACATTTTTATCACCGCACACATCAATTAGTATTCTTCTTACTGTATTATATATTTCAATAGTTTTTGGTTTGAGTCTTTTTATCTCTAAAAATTCTCTAATCCCTTCTGACAAAATTTTTGATGATACCATCTCCGTATATTTTTCATTCAAATCTTCCTGTTGTTTAAACTGCTTTAATAATCTTTTTGCTTCAGCCCAGCCCTCTTTCGTTGCATTAATTCCTGTTGAAAATTCCTTATGTTTTCCGCTGATTTTGTCATAATATTTTATATGAATTTTTTTGCCTTTTAGTTTTAAGTAAGCCATTCTGCACCCCGCTTTTCATTTTATTTGCTTTCGCTCTTATAAATATCTCTCTGAATTTTTACCACAGGCATCACCAATTCAATATCTTCTTTCGTTATTGTTATCGGATCATAAAGAAAATTATCTGAATCCAGCTGTATTAAATCGTGTGGAAGAAACCTTATTCTTTTTATCAGCTGATCTCCGCTCTTTAATCTGGCTGCAACTATACACCCATCATATATTTTCGCATCGCTGTCAACTAATACAACATCTCCGTTCTCTATCGTCGGCTTCATACTGTCTCCTCTAACCCTCAACGCCATACAGCCGTATTTCTTATGATAACTGAACGCAACCTTTTCTATCTCCTCATCATTAAAAAACTCAATCATACTTCCTGCACTCAATGTGCTCACTATCGGATAATCATAACCGCTTATTTTATTACTCAATTCCTGAAATACTTTCTTCGCTATTTCATCTTTTGTCGAAATCCCAGTTAATATGTAAGTTACATCTGCCCCCAGCTCACTTAATTTCTTCAGCATATTCGCTCCAGGTGTCGCCTTGCCGTTCACATAAGCATTCAGATTCTGTTGCGACATTCCCAGCGCTTCACCTAATGCTTTTATTGTCTTAAACTTTAGTTCGGCAAATTCCCTTATCCTATTGCCGATTTCAATTTTCATTTTTTCCTTCTTGTTGTCCGCCTGATTTTTCTCTTTTTCCATTTTAACCTCACTTAATTTATCTTTTTTTTATTTTTCTATTGCACTAATAAATAGATTTATTTATTTTCACCGAAGTTATTTCAAATAATTTATTTATTACTATTAAAATAAAAAGATTATTTTATTAAAGCAAGATTAAATGCAATTAAATGCAAAAAAAAAATCAATAATTACTCAAATTTCATTAAAAAAGGAGATTTCTAATGCAAAATCCTGGCTTTTCCAAAGAATGCTTCACAGAAAGCAATTTAGACTCTGCGCAGAATCCTGCAGATAATTCTTCAGAAAACAATAAGCGTTCTTTGCAGAAATCGGCTCAAAAAATTCCTATTCTGCTCTCAATTGATAAAGCAGCTAAAATCAGTGGCTTAGGCAGGAACAACCTTGCATACCTTATTAAATACCACAAACTGCCCGTAGTCAAACTTCCTGGCTACAACCGTATAAAAATTCATTATGATGATTTAATGAACTTTATAGAAAACAATAAATGCATCTATTCCATCGGGGGAATAAAGCATTCAAGAAAATCTTCTTCCTCGTCGAGGCTTGGCATTGCCAAGACTGAAGGTAAATCCTGATTCCAAAGCTCTGGCTTATTAAAAAAATTTTGTGGGAACAATAAATGAAAGATCCTGCTTTCTTATTCTACTTTAACGAAGTAAGCCACGACATTTACTACCTGAGCAGATTAGAACGCGGCTGCTACCTCGATCTCATAATCGCTCAGAAAAAATTCGGACCCCTTACTGAGGACCAAATAAAAAAAATCCTGGCTGATGATTATGATAAATGCTGGCCTTCTCTCAAGATATGTTTTACATATGATAATGATATGAAAACATATTATCTCGAGTGGTTAGACGAATCCATAAAAAAGCGAAAAGCTTTTTCTGAAAGCAGACGAAAAAACAGATTATGCGCTTCTTCTACTGGAAAATCAATCCCTCCATCACCGCCTCAACAACATATCAACGACATATCTTTTTCAAATCAAAAAGATATGGGAAATGGAAATGGAATTGTAGTTGAAAATTTAAATTTTAAAGAAGAAGACAAGAAATTCTGTGAAGCATCCTTTGGAAAAACATCCCTTGAAGTATCAACATCTTCGGAACACTCTGTAAAATCCCTATTTGCAATTTGGGGAAAACCTAACCCAACACTCGGCGAAACTCAAATCCTTGAAAAACTTCTCTGTGAATATTCATTTGAAGAAGTCAGGCGTGCATTTTACATCTCTGAAGAGCAGGGCATTAAGAAACTATCTTATGTAAAAGGAATACTAAAAAAACAGCGCTCAGCAAAAACAAAAGAAGAAAAAAACAAAAAACTTTTAAACTCCCTAAAAGACCTCCCCCCTGAAGAAAAACAAAACTGGAATAACTTCTCCAAAGAATTCCTCAGCTCAGTCTATTCCAAAAATGCCTTCCAAAAGGATACTTCACCAAAAGATTAATACTTCCATATCCTTAAATTGAAATAGCAACAACATTTAATATCCGCCTGCTTGACAATATGATTGTAACTTTTTAAGTTTAACTGAATAATTCTTCAGCATCAGAAAAATATTTTTATTTATGCAGGTC
>CALHAB010000106.1 GCA_937934185.1 uncultured Ignavibacterium sp.
TAAATTTAATGCCTGGGCTAAGTATGATAATTACAAACTCGATGCAAAGATCCCTAAAATGATTTCTGAAAAATTGAAACTTGAAAGAGTAGTTGCAGAACATAAAAACAAAGAAGTAGTACTCGAAGGCGGCAGTATTGATTACAATGGAACCGGAACAATAATAACTACTGAAGAATGTCTGATGGATAATGAAGTTCAGGTGCGAAATCCCGGATTTACAAAAAAAGATTATGAAGATGTTTTCAGAAAATATTTGGGAGTTACAGATGTTATTTGGCTTGGGAAAGGTATTGCAGGAGATGATACTCACGGTCATGTTGATGATATAACAAGATTTGTAAACCGCAACACAATAGTTACTGTTATTGAAACAAAAGCCAACGATCTGAACTATATTCCTCTGCTGGAAAACAGAGAAAGATTAGAAGATGCAGTTCTTGAAGACGGTTCAGTTCCGGAGATTGTTGAATTACCAATGCCTTCACCGGTTTACTTCAAAGGACAAAGATTACCGGCGAGCTATGCTAACTTTTATATTTCAAACTATGCTGTGCTCGTTCCAACTTTCAATGATCCTAATGACAGAATTGCACTTGGAATTTTATCAGAATTATTTGAAGACAGACCAGTAATTGGAATTCACGCTGTGGATTTAGTCTGGGGTTTAGGAACTTTGCACTGTCTTACTCACGAGCAGGTTCTTTAATCGTTATCTCAACAGAATCATCTTCTTTGTTTGAACAAATTCACCGGCTTTCATTTGATAAAAGTAAATTCCGCTCGATAAGTTCTCTGCGTTAAACTGAATTTCATAATAATTCTGAGTCTGAAATTCATTAACGAGTGTTTGAATTTCATTTCCGAGTAAATCATATATTTTTATTGTTACCATTTCATCTCTCGGGATTGAATACGCTATTCTTGTTCCGGGATTAAATGGATTTGGAAAATTCTGATAAAGATTAAACTCCAAAGGAAGCGGCGGCGGATCCTGATATTTTATTTCAAGTTTGTTGTCCAATAATCTTTCATTGTTAGAACTTATCAGAATAATTTTATCAACAGTAACATTCTCAGGATTTTCAACTGGGAAGGGAATATTCGCCAGAAAATTATTTCCACTTGAGAGTGTTTTCATGCCCGCTCTGTCATAGAGCAGCACTCGAAGTTTGTTGTCGCTTGAATAATAATGTCCTTGTCCAAGCGAAGTATTAATTTTTATATCACCTGAATAATTCCCTGTATTTGAAAATTCTGCCTGAACTCCCCGTACTTCGATATCTGTATCAAGATAAAGCGTAATACCTTTTTTGCTTATGAAAATATTTGTTTGCAAGTTATTGTTACTATGTCCTCCAGCCGGACCTGTTATAATAAAACTGCAGGCATTTATTTCTGTTCCGTTCGGATAAACACCGGTCAATATTATATTTTGAAGAAGAGATAAATCCTGAACATTAACAACTCCATCGGGATTTGGTTCAGGTGTTCCATAAATCCATGGTGCTAAATCAGCGCGGAGGAATGCTTCTCCTTCAAGTGAATCTCTGCCAATTATGTGATCAACAACTAATAAAATATCAAGGATATCGAGACAACCATCACCATTAACATCACCATAAAATCCCACTCTGTTTCTTGCTATAACAGTTAATTCATTTCTTGATGGAGTTATATCAATTGGAAAGCCCTGATAAGTACTTGCCAGAGCATCAGTAATTAAGAATGAAGATTTAACACTATCGGTCAGTGGCGGCAAATCAGCTACGCGATAATTTACTCTGAACAAATCATTATAATTTCCGGGAGGCAATCCGTTGTTTTGATTAAGATTATATAGCAGCACAAGAATTTCATCCTGTGAAGCACCATTTGGTGTAATTGATCCTCTGATAACATTGTAGTTTAAAACCCAGCTTGGGTCAGCAATGTCATTTCCTTTCTGAATAGTTTGAAAAGACAAAATTGTCTGATCGTTTATTGCCTGATTAACTTTTAATCTGAATTGAATTGCCTGAGCTTGTGCTGATAAATCTTTCAGCTGCATAATGTCTGTGTAAGAAAAATCTTCAAGACGGTAAACAGTATCCTGCTGAAATACCAAACCTCTTTTTGGGATTGCAAAACTATGAATTGTAATTACTTTAAACTCGTTTCTTGAAGGAGTGATATCAATAGGGAAACCATCGTAAGTACTCGCTGAAACATTTGAAATTCTGAAGGAAGATTTCAAACTATCCTGATATGCTTCGAGATTAGCAACACGATAATTTACTCTGAGCAAATCATCATAATTACCCGGAGGAAGTCCGTTATTATAATTCTGGTTATAAATCAAAACATAGATATCATCTGCCGAAGCGCCGTTTGGTTGAATTGTTCCTCGAATAATATTGAAAGCTAATATCCAAGTTGAGTCAGAAATATCTTCTCCCTTTGTAATGCTCAGAAATGTGAGTGTAAGACTATCATCAACTGATTTGTTGACTGAAATTTTAAATTGGATTGCCTGAGCACGAAGTGATAAATTTTTCAGCTGAATCTTATCGGTGTAAGAACTGTCCTTAAGTCTGAATACAAGTTCTTTTTCAAATATCAATCCTGACTGAGTTGTATCGGTATTAAATGAATTAAATTTTTTTTCTTCCTGAGGTAAAGCAGAAGCTGAAAAATTTATTTGTAATATCAAAATGATGTTCAGAAGGAACATCATATAAAAATTTTTATATGACTTCATATTGATGCCTGGTTAGCATTATTCAAAATATCTTGTAGAAAATTTGCCAAGATTTGTACCACTCAAATTTGGTTCAGAGTCTTTGATTATTGAATGAAATACAAATTCTTCAATATGATTATCGATGTAATGAGTGGAAATTTTACAGTAAGAAATGTTATTTAAGTAACTTTTGGAGTATAGATTTTAGACTAAAAAAGCTGTTGATTAATTAAACCAACAGCCTTTCGAAAATCCGTTTGATATAGTTTATTTCATCAGAATCATTTTTTTTGTTTCAACAAAAATTTGTTCCGTGCCTTTTGAAGAATTGGTTACACGAAGTTGATAGAAATATACTCCGCTTGGTAGAGACACGCCGCGGCGTGTCTCTACAGCGTTAAATTCAACCTCATATCTTCCAGCTTCTCTAAATTCGTCAACAAGCGTTGCTACTTCATTTCCTAGTATGTCATAAACTTTTAATGTTTGCCAACTGCTTACTGGCGACTGCCAACTAATCTTCGTGCCTGGATTAAATGGGTTCGGAAAATTTTGATATAAAATAAAGTTATTGGGAACTTCAGAATATTGTTCATCATTTACATCAGTGATTGAGGAAAGATTTGTCCCGTCAAAAACCAATAATCGTCCAGTACCAACTTCACCCATCCAGATTTTGTTTTGATTATCAACTTTAAGTTCTGCGATAGATTCAGAGGTAAGATTTGAGTAAGAATAAATACTATCATTCCACAAGCAGGCAAAACCATTATCTGTAGCTATCCAAAGTTTTCCGTTTGAATCTTCATCAATAGCATTAATGAAATTGTTCGGAAGCGCAGAGTTTGATTGATTAAAATATCTGAAGTTATTGTTATCAATCCATTCAACAAGTCCTTTATCGAATGTCCCTAACCATCTTTTTCCATTGCTGTCAATATAAAAACTATAAATCGCCTGAGTTTCAATTGATGAATTTGATGTATCGAGGATTACATAGGCAGAATCATTTTCTATCAGAATAAGTCCTTTGTTACTGCTGACAAAAACTGAATCACCTTTAATAAAAATTTTACCCGCTAAAATGTTTGCAGGAATATCTGAATTTGTAGCATCAAAAGTTTTCCAGCTACTGCTTGATTTGTTAAATCTGAATATTGGCGGAAATCCATAAATTGATGAATGATAGATCGAAAGGTAAATCATATCATTTTTTGAAGCTAAGTCTGAATACTTGAGATATGAAGTTATATTAACCGGTAAAGAAATTACTGTCCAGTTTGAACCATCAAACTTGTACAGACTATTTTGCATAAATGCCCAAATGTTATCGTTATTATCCACACAACTGCTAATCCAATAAAAAGGGATATTGTAAATTGAAGTCATATTCCAGATTTCAAGCGAACCATTATTATATCTTACTACATAAGACGAGTCGTAATTCCCAGTCAAAGCATAAACAACACGGTTTTGGGAATCGAAATCAATTGATTGAATTAGATTTGACTGTGGCTTTAGAATTATCGGACAAGTGATAATCAAAAACTGGGTTAACAGGAGAAATACTCGGAAATTTTTGAAAAATGCTTTCATACTCACCTCCACAAAGTGGTTGATTTTCATATTAAATCTAACCTGAAAGAGATGAAAAATCAATAATAAAAAAGATTATTGAAGATCTTTATTGACCTTCAAAAATCTTTCTTTGAATATCTTAATTACCAGAGCAAATAGTAAAACATTAAGTACAGATAAATTAATCAGCTCAGAGACTATATGGCTGGTATTTGCTCCCATTGAAACAATTCTGTGAACAGCTTTCAGATATGCAGTAGTTGGAATTAACAAACCAATTATCTGAGATATTTGAGGCATTGCAAATGTAGGCCAGGAATAACCTGTGAAAAAGAATATTGGATAAGTTGTGAAAGATATTAAAATAAGAGCGTGGACTTTTTTTGAAAAGAAACTACCAATTATCAGAGACATAAATGAAATAGATATTATTAACAAAATACTCACTATTATGAATGCAGAATAACTGCCTTTAAAGTCAACTTTAAAGACTGAAAGATGAAGTGAAAAGAACAGCAGAGCATAAGCCAAATAAAGGATCAAATAAAAACTTATCTTACCAGTGATTGCTGTTATCGGATTATCTGAAGAAAGATTTTTTAACTCATTAAATTTTTTTATTTCATTTTCTTTGGCCATTGATTGTCCCAAACCCATAAATAGTGTTTGCTGCAGAACTAATATTAAAATTGCAGGAATTAAAAAATCACCATAGGACTCTGATGGATTAAAAAGTAATTTGATATCATCTTTTAGCGGAGTTGATAATTCCTTAGCTTGTTCTTTAGAAAAACCTTTTGAGTTAAAATATTCAACTCTTATTTCTTCACCCATGCTTAATGCAACTTCATTAACGGCTTTATTTAAGTCATTAGAATGAAGAAAACGATGCGTATTCAGATAAAGCTTTAATCTTACATCTCTGTTAAGTTTTAAATTTTTACTAAAATCATCTGGAATAAAAAGAACTCCCTCTACATCTTCATTGATTAATTTTTTATCTAATTCAATTAAGTTAATAAGCTTCTCTTTAACATTTATTGAATGATGAGCGTTTAATTTTTTAATCAGATCTAATGATGCACCTGAACGATCTTCATCATAAACTGCTATCGGAATTTTATGCTCAACTTTATTCATATACATTGTACCATAGAAGAATGAATAGAATAAAGGAGCTGCAATAAGCATGGCAATCAAATCAATATCAGTTAAAATCCATTTAATCTCTCTTTTTATTATTTCACATACCGATTTAATTCTTTTCATTGCATTATCTATAGTTTTGTTTTAATCTTATTTTAATTGATAGAATTGCAATTGAAAAAAACGAAACCAAAAAAATCATTAAAGCAATTAATTCATTTTTCAGATAAATAATATTTGCATTCATTTCATAAAGTTTTATAAATCCCGAAAGGAAATAAGTATATGGAATAAGCTCGGCAAAAAATTGGTGAATTTCGGGCATTGCCCACAAAGGAAAAGTTAAACCGCTGTAAATGAATGCTGGAGTTAAAACAAATAATGCAACTTCAGTAGCCAATGTTCTTTTAGGTATTAATGAAGAGAGCATTATTCCAAAGCTGAAACTAACTATTATGAAAAAGAACAGATAAAGAATTACGATAAATATTTGAGCTTTAATGTTTATATGAAAAACCGGAAAAATTATTCCTACAAGAATTAAAGTATTTGCGAAGTGAAAAGACAAATGCGGCATAGATTTTCCGATAAGAATTGGAGTTATCTTTCCTCCTGTTCGTTTTAATACTTCCTTAAAATCTTTTTCATTTATCTTGTGATTAATGACAGGAACAGCTCCCATCATTACAATCATCATCAGTATGAAAGTTGTTAACCCTGGAATCAGATAAGTTATGTAGCTGTAATTAGGATTGTACAATACATTTGTTTCTATCTTAATGGGATTGATAAAATTGATTGCCTGATTTTCAGTCATCTCATTTGACTGTAATTTTTTTAAGAGAATTCCTGCGTTAACAGTCTTTAAAATTTTTGTTCCATCGTTTAATAAACTATTACTAATCAGAAGATTACTTGCATCAATATACATTACTGCATTCGATTGCTTGCCTGATTTAATTTTAGAACTTAAGCCGGAAGGGAAGTAAAATGCACCGTGAATTTTACCCTTTAGAAATGTCTCCTTTATTTCTTCCTGATCATTTAAGTATTCCACAATTCTTATTGAGGGAGAAGACTCAATGTATTGAATTAAAGTTCTTGATAAATCAGATCTGTCCTTATCCACAATTGCAACAGGAATTTCTCTGATAATTTCATTCTTGTAAACAACTGAAAAGCAAAGGAATACTACCAATGGAAATAATGAATAGAGGAATAAAGTTATCCGGCTGTTTATTATCTGATTAAATTCATTCCGGGCAATATTTAAAATCTCTTTGATCATTTTTTATGTTACTTCGATAAAATGATATTTGCAGTCATTCCTGGTCTTAGTTCAGATATTTTTTGTAAAGGCTTCAATCTTATTTCGAAAGTTTTAATATCAAAATCACCTTTTTGATTAGTGGGTCGCCAATTAGCAAAATCTCCCATTGATGCGATGTAATAAACTCTGAATTTTATTTTCTTGTTACCAAGAGCTTTGATTATTCCGTAAAACTCATCACCTGTTTTTATTCCGTTCATCTCATCTTCCTTAAGCTGAATAGATACCCAGTAATCTTTTGAATCTATTACAGAAAAAACAGGATAACCACTGGAAATAATTTCACCCTGATTAACCAATTTTTTCTGCAATTCACCATTAACAGGACTTTTAATTTCAAGTTCCTGCTGATAAACGAGTGCTTCTTTGTAACCGTTCTCTGCCTGATAGTAAAGACCTTTTGCCATTTCAATCTCTTCATATCTTGCTCCTTTAACTACCATATCATATTTTGATTTAGCAGCATTCATCTGTTCAAACGCAGCTTTGTACTGAAACTCATATACATCTTTTTCCTGAGCAGAAATTAAACTATCCCAATAGAGGTTCATCATTCTTTCATAGGTTTTTTGTGCAAGTTCATACTGATGTTTTGCCTGCAGATAGATTTTTTCAGTTGCTTCTTTTTCTTCTGGACGAGCTCCGTTTAGTGCCATCTGATATTTGAATTTTGCAGCTTCGAGCTGACCTTTTGCCTGCTCAACTTTAGCATTCATTTCTTTGCTTTCAAGTCTGGCCAATATCTGACCTTTTGAAACTTTGTCACCTTCTTTAACAAAAATTTCTTCAATCCTTCCTGGAATTTTCGAAGCAACATTTACAGTAGTTGTTTCGACCAAGCCGGTTACAATTTTTTCATCATCATTTTTTGATTGAACAGCAATAATGATTACTGCAATAAGTGCAAGTACAAACGGCAGTGCAATAAGATATTTTTTTAACTTCATTTTTTAATTCTCCTTATTTTTCAAAATCTTCAGTACATTCTGAGTATTACCTGAAACCGAGTATAACTCTGTAAGGTTTGAATAGTATTCAAATAAAAATGATTCTGAATCGAGAAGTGATTTTTCATAAACGAGATTAGCATCAACAACCTCCAATGAAGTACCGAGACCGGTTTCAAATCTTTTTTCATTCAATCGAAGATTTTCTTTTGCAAGAGCAATTGTTGTTTGGTTTCTGAGATATTTTTCTCTGGAGTTTATAACATCCTTAAAATTTTTGTTTATCAGTAATGTTACTTTATCTTCTGCATTTTTCAGAAGTGCATTAACTTCATCAATCAGATAATCAGCAGTTTGTAGTTTTGCATAATCACGAAAACCATTAAAAAGGTTTATGTTAAGTGAAAGTCCAACTGCCCAGCGAGGTTCTAACGCAGATAAGTATTCCGGGTAAAGTTCATACTTACCAAATGCTGCAAGAGTTGGTAAGAATGAACTTCTTTCAACATTAAATTTTTGTTCTGCCTGCTGTTTTTTTAATTCAATCAAATTCAAAATAAAATTATTTGTCTTTGCAAGAGTTATATAATTTTCTATTGATTCGTTGAACTCCTGATAGATTAAGGAGTCATCTACCGTGATTGCCTCATTCAAATCCATTCCCATTTCACTCTTCAGGCCCAGATAAGCCAATTCGAGCTTATTCTTATCTTCAAATAAATTTTTTTCAGCATCTGCCAGTGCAACTTCTGCACGAAGTAAATTATGATTTGATATCAAACCTTGCTTAAGCATTTTATCTGCGCGGTCACGATGCTTTTTAATTGATTCAACAATATCAATCCTGATTTTGATTACATCGTTCATCATAACAACTGCAAGATATTTTTTAATTATTTCCTTGGTTACCTCATCTTTGATTTGCTTTAACTCAATCTCTGCTGCTTTCTCATCGATTGAAGAATATTTTTTTGCAGCAAGAAGTTTTCCTCCGGTGAAAATTGGTTGAGTACCCACTATCGTTGCAGTTTTATAATCCTGTTTTTTTAACTCTTTTGTAAAGGGTGGGATAAGTGAATTTAATTGAGTACTGTATTGGCTAAATAATAAATTTCTTTGCTCGTTGGTAAGCTGTGGATTTCCTTGAAATATACTGTAGATATTTGCAAACTCAACCTGGTTTTTCGATTGAAGCTGAATCATTGCCTGGCGAATCGGATACAGATCAATTCCTATTGGATCATTCAAATGTGTATATGATGAAATAAGATTTATCTGCGGTAAAAAGTTTCCCAATGCTTCTAAGTTCTGATATTCTTTCTGACTGATTTTAGCTTCATACTGTTTTATTTGTTGATTATGTTTCATTGCATAATCAATAGCATCTTCGATAGTCAGACTTTGACTGTAAGCCGTTGAAAAGAATAATATCATTATTGCAGCCACTTTTTTCATATTAAACTCCATAAATGAACAGTAATTCAGTAATTGAATAAAAAATTTTCATATTAAAATTCCTTTTTTAACAACATATTTTATATCCTGTCTTACTTTATTTAATGGAAATTCGTTTGGATTAAGTGCCCATAAATGTAGTAAATGACGAATTCCTCCATAAATAAAATTCTTGGTTATATTCTTATCAAGATTTTTATTAAATGAATTATTTTTTACACCATCATCTAAAATTTTCTCACCTATTTCAAGAAAATTGTTGTAAAGGTTATTAAGCTTGTTATTTTTATCCTGAAGGAAATGTGGCTGCTCTTTCACAAATAGCAATGCAAGCTTTGGATTTGATGTAAAAACATCAAATACAGTATCAATAAAACCGTCAAGTTTCTCGATAGAAGTAAGATCATCCCGGTCGTAAATTGATTTTACCAGTGAGATCAATTTCATCCATAATCCACTGAATATTTTTACAAGCAAATCCTCTTTACTCTCGAAATAAAGGTAAACGCTGCCTGTTGCGACATTAGCAAGTTCAGCGATGTTGGATATTTTCGCATCATGGTAACCATCTTGTGCAAATACTTCTATTGCTGCTGTAATTATATCCTGTTCTTTATTTCCTTCTTTTCTTCTCATTGTAAAAAAAATATAAATGAATAACGGTTCAAAAATAAACTTACTTAAAGTATCTGTCAATTTTTATGTTTGTCATTTATCAATTTATTGATTTATATCACCATAGATTGACTATTCTCTATAAAATTTTAGAAAAATTTTTATCAAAAAAATTTTTTACAAAATATTAAGAAAAAGTCTGTTTGGTTTTATTTACAGTTGAGTTTAAGTTTTCAATGTTAATTATAAAATATTTACCATTAGGAGGATAAATTCAGTGATTATTGCCATACCTAAAGAACTCCTGCCTGGTGAAAACAGAGTCGCCTGCGTTCCAGATGTTGCTTCTAAATTAATTAAATCCGGATTTGAAGTTCTAGTAGAGAAAAATGCCGGACTAAATGCCGGATTCCGTGATGATCAATACATCAAAGCAGGGGCTAAAATCGCAAACACTGTTGAAGAACTTTATGCAAATGCAGATATGATCTTTAAAGTGCAGCGACCTATCGAACACCTGTCAGGAAAACACGAAGTTGATTTATATAAGAAAGGTTCACTTCTTATTTCACTAGCTTATGTTCTTCATTATTATGACATAGCAAAGAAATGTGCTGAGAAGGGAATTGATTTTATTTCGATGGATATGATTCCCCGAACAACTCTCGCACAAAAAATGGATGCGCTAAGTTCGCAAGCTAATATTGCTGGATATAAGAGCGTTATTCTTGCAGCTAATCATCTTGGAAAAATATTTCCTTTGATGATGACTGCTGCTGGAACAATCTCTCCTGCAAAAGTTGTGATTATGGGTGCTGGTGTTGCAGGATTACAAGCACTCGGTACAGCAAAAAGATTAGGTGCTGTTGTTGAAGTTTCGGATATTCGTCCCGCTGTGAAAGAAGAAGTTCAGTCGCTCGGTGGAAAATTTATCGAAGTGGAAACTTCTGAAGAGATGCAGGATGCTGGTGGTTATGCAAAAGAAGCTTCACCTGAATTCCTTAAAAAACAACAGGAACTCATCTTCAAACATGTTACTGAAGCTGATATCGTAATTACAACGGCTTTAGTGCCTGGTAAAAAAGCCCCGATTCTTGTTACGGAAGAAATGGTTAAAAATATGCGCGCAGGAAGTGTTGTTTTAGATATGGCCACTGAGTTTGGCGGCAATTGTGAAATAAGTGAAAAAGGCAAAACCGTTAAAAAGTATGATGTCACTATAATCGGTGAACCCAATTTACCAAGTATGGTTCCGACACACGCAAGCGAAATGTATTCAAAGAATATTTTGAGTCTCATTCAACACATTTCAAAAGAAGGAAGAATTAATCTGAATTTAGAAGACGAAATTGTTAAAGGATGTTTAATTACCAGAAACGGTGAAGTAATAAATCAAAGAGTAAAAGATTTAATAAAGTAAAAAGGGAAAAACTTATGGAAGAATATTTGTTTTTAATGCACATTTATGTTTTTGTGCTTGCCATATTTGTTGGCTTTGAGCTGATTACAAAAGTTCCGCCCACGCTTCACACTCCGCTTATGTCTGGTTCTAATGCTATTTCAGGCATTACCGTAGTTGGAGCAATATTAAGTGCAGGCATGGAACAGTTTAATGTCAGTACAATTCTTGGTCTGGTTGCAGTTATCTTCGCAATGATAAATGTTGTCGGAGGATTTCTTGTAACTGATCGAATGCTTAAAATGTTCAAGAAAAAGTGAGATGAAAAAATGAAAGCTGTTATAGAAATTACTTATCTGGTCTCTTCAATTTTATTCATCTTTGGAATAAAAAAATTAGCATCGCCAAAAACTGCCCGACAGGGAAATTTATTCGCTGCTATAGGAATGTTTCTCGCAATAGTTGCAACACTGCTTGATCAGAATGTATTAACTTATGAATGGATAATTATTGGTTCTATTATAGGAGCGCTGATTGGTTCCACAATGGCTATAAAAGTACCAATGACAGGAATGCCTCAGATGGTTGGGCTGTTAAATGGTTTTGGTGGTGGTGCTTCAACATTAGTGGCATTATCTGAGTACTTCCGAAAAAATCCAAACTACCCGGTTGATACTGGTGTTGCATTTATTTTACCAATCGACCAAGGAATTGCTATAATACTTAGTCTTCTTATCGGCAGTGTTACATTTACAGGTTCTTTAATTGCATTTGGCAAACTTCAGGGAATTGTAACCGGCAAAGTTGTAAAGTATCCGCTTCAGCATCCGATAAATCTGATATTATTATTAGCTGTTTTAGCCGCTGGTGCTTATGTGGTTATGAATCCCAACGAATTGAATTTACTTTTCATCATAACTGGTGTTTCACTGGTGCTTGGAGTTTTGTTGGTCCTTCCGATTGGTGGTGCTGATATGCCGGTTGCCATTTCATTATTAAACTCGTATTCAGGTTTGGCTGCATCAACTACAGGATTTGTTCTTGGGAATAATGAATTGATTATTGCAGGCGCTTTGGTTGGTGCATCGGGAATAATCCTTACAATAATTATGTGCAAAGGAATGAACCGTTCATTACTTAATGTTGTGATGGGAGGTTGGGCAAGTGCCGGAACAACCGGACCGGCAACAACTACTTCTGCAAAAGGTCAGGTGAAATCAATTGATACTGAAGAACTTGCAATGCTGCTCGATGCAGTTAGCAGTGTTATAATTGTTCCCGGTTATGGAATGGCAGTTGCACAAGCCCAGCACGCAATAAGGGATTTAATGAATGTTCTTGAAAAGAAAGGCGTAAATGTTCGGTTTGCAATTCATCCTGTAGCAGGAAGAATGCCCGGACATATGAATGTTCTTCTTGCAGAAGCTCAGGTTCCTTATGATAAACTTTATGCTATGGAAGATATTAACGACGATTTCCCAAATACTGATGTTGTAATTGTGATTGGTGCAAATGATGTCGTTAATCCTGCTGCCCGCCACGATCAGAACAGTCCGATTTATGGAATGCCAATTCTGAATGTTGACTATGCAAAAACTGTAATTATAAACAAGCGTTCATTAAATGTTGGTTATGCAGGAATTGATAACGAATTATTCTTTTATCCAAATGCACTTATGTACTTTGGTGATGCCAAAGAAGCAATTACAAGACTTGTAAATGAACTGAAAGCATCTTCTTAAAAAGTTATGATTCTTTTGTCCCTCTTTTACACCAGTGAAAGAGGGATTTTTTTTGTTATATCTATTCTGATGACTTCAAATACTTAATCATTTATATTTGATGTGAAAACTCAAATAATTTGGAGATATTCAATGAAAATGAATTGGGAGCCATTTATTGGCTTTATGGTGAATGTTACGATGCACGAAAATTATGGTTTGACTTTCGATTCAAAAAATGACCAAACATTGTATGAAATAGTCTTTAAATCCGGAAAATTATCTGCTGTTTATGAAGAGGGTTTACTTCTTGAAACTTCCAGAGAGAATCATAGAGTAAACATTTTCATCCCGCACTCTTCCATAAAATGTGTTGAAATGTTTGACATCAAAGGGGAGTAACATTGACAAAAATAATCTTAATTTTATTCTTTTCTCTGGTTGTAAACATAGCTGGTCAGGAAATTACAATACGTAGCCTTCAGGTTTACACTTCAGATGATGAAAAATCATTCCCGGTCTTAACATCAAAAAATCAACTTGTAATTGAATTTGATGTTCAAAGTTCAACGCTTCCGGTTTTCAATATTGTCTTCAGATTTTGTGATAGAAACTGGAAACCAATTGATAACATTTTTTTTAATAATTACGGAAAAAACACTGCTTATTTTCTCGATCATTTCTCTTTACCAGTAACAGTTGAAGAAGCAGATTATCATTTTATTAATCGCTTCCCTGATAAAGCTGGATATGTAAGTTTTCCGTTTTCTGGCAAATGGAGATTTTATGTTGTAGATCCTCAGGACACAACAAAAGTTTATGCACAGGGGAAATTTATTGTTGCAAATCCTGAGGTGGCCTTAAATGTTGATTTGAAAAAAGAAACCATTGAAGATAAAACATATTATCCGCCCGAGCTTTCAAGATCTTTTTGGGTAGTTATTAAAACAACTATTCCGGATGATTTTTTTAATCATTTTGTTGATGAAGCAGAAATAATCAGAAATCATCTCGTTGATTATCCAATAAGAATTAACAGAAACGGTCAATTTGATTTCAACAGAAAATTTGAATGGGATGGTTCAAATAATCTTACATTCATCGCAAAAGATTTCCGACCCGGGAATGGCTACAGACAAGTCAATCTGATGAACACAAATATTTACAGTGCTAAAAATGTTTTAGCTAAGTTTGAAGGATTTGAATCAGATCGCTTCTACAAAAACCCTCTCTCTGATTTTAATGGCGGTATGATTCTATACAATCATAAAGATCCTTATGCAACTTATATGAATGTTAAATTTTCAATCAAACCATCTATTACAATTTATGGTGATGTTTACCTTGTCGGCGCATTCAACGAATGGAAAGTATTGCCTGATTACAAAATGGAATTTGATGGTGAACTTTATACAAAAACAATTTTACTCAAGCGCGGCGTTTATGATTACCAATATGTTGTTGTAAACGGCGATCCGGAAATTCCTGAAAACATTGATTGGTATATTCTTGAAGGAAATAATTGGGAAGCAAGGAATACAATCAGTGTTCTTCTTTACTATCGCGACCAGAATTACGGAGGTTATGATCGCTTAATTGGTTTTTCCCGAATTAAAACAAAGTAATTAAAATGAAAAAATTAAAAGTTGGAGTCATTGGAGTTGGTCATCTTGGAAAACTTCACACAAAAATGTTTAAATCAATTGAAAACTGTGAATTAGTTGGTGTTTATGATACTAACGAAGATACAGCTAAGTTAGTTGCACAGGAATTTCAGACAAAAGTTTTCAAATCTCTTGATGATTTATTATCAAACACGGAAGCAGTTTCTATTGCGGCTATAACAAGTGCTCACTATCTGTTAGCAAAGAAAGCTTTTGAGTTAAATAATCATGTTTTTGTCGAAAAACCGATCACTACAACAATTGAAGAAGCAGAAGAATTGGTTAATATCTCTAACCAAAAAAAATTAAATCTTCAGGTTGGACACATCGAAAGATTTAATCCAGGCTTACTTGCACTTGAAAATTATATAACCAATCCGATGTTTATTCAGAGCGATCGGCTTGCACAGTTTAATCCAAGAGGCACTGATGTAGCAGTTGTACTTGATTTGATGATACACGACATAGATATAATCCTAAGTTTTATCAAAAGTCCGGTTAAGAGTATCGAAGCAAACGGAGTGGAAGTTGTTTCGGATCATATCGATATTGCAAATGCCAGAATTCAGTTTGAAAACGGTGCTGTAGCAAATGTAACTGCAAGCAGAATTTCTCAGAAGAAAATGAGGAAGATGAGAATCTTTCAGAAAGATACTTATCTTTCATTGGATTTTGTTACAGGTGTCAGTGAGGTTTACAGACTATTGCCTGTTGATTCACCCGTTTCAAATGGTTCATTATCATTTGGCGAAATTGGAATTGGCGAGAAGAAAAAAAGACTGATTTATGAACAACCAGAAACAAAAGAAGTAAATGCTTTGCAATATGAACTACAGCTTTTTGTTAATTCTGTATTGGAAAAAACCAAACCTGTTGTGTCAGGCGAAGATGGTCTTCGTGCATTAAAAGTTGCAGAGGCAATAATCCAGAAAATAAATGATTCAAAAAGAGTAATACTATGAAAAAAACAATTTCAACAATTGCAATAATTTTGATTGCCTTTACATTTTATCAATGCAGTATTTATCAGACGCTTACAAATCTATCAAGACTTCAATTCAAAATTGGTGAAGTAAACAGCTTTCGTGTGAATGATCTCGACATATCGAATAAATCTTCTATAAATGATTTTAATCCGACTGATGTACTTAAACTGACAACTATGTTTTCCCAGGGAAAACTACCGGTTTCTTTCGTGCTAAATGTTGACGCGAAAAATCCAAATGACGGAAAAGGTGGCTATCCTCGAACAGATGCAACTCTTAAATCATTCAAATGGAGATTGTTTATTGATGACAAAGAAACGATTACCGGAGATATTGATGCACCTGTTACTGTTCCCGGAACAGGTGAGATTACAAAAATTCCATTAAGAATTAATATTGATTTATTGCAATTCTTTAAAGATCAGGGATTTGATAAAGTTCTTAATCTTGCTTTAAAACTTGGAGGTAAGAATGGTACAACATCGAAAATTACCTTGTATGCTCAACCGACTGTTTCAACACCTTTAGGAAACATAACCTATCCTGGTGAGCTTAAAATCATTGATACACAATTCACAAACTAATTGGTAGTTATGGCTAAAACAGAAAACTTCGCTGTTGGTGTTGACTTAGGAGGAACGAACATAAAAGTCGGAATCGTCTCCGAAAGCGGAAAAATAATTTCAAAAACTTCTGTTAAAACAGAAGCTATGTTAGGACCAAAAATAGTGATTAAAAATATCAAGAAAGGTATTAACGAAGTTTTAAGAAACAATAAAAGGAAAATTTCAGGAATTGGAATTGGTGCTCCTGGCATTGTTACAACCAAAAAGGGAATCGTTCAGAATCCTCCTAATTTACCCGGCTGGGATCAGATTGAACTCGGGGCTATAATTAAAAAAGAATTTGGAATCAAAGTAAATGTGGAAAATGATGCAAATGCGGCAGCAATAGGTGAATTGATTTTCGGTGAAGGAAGAAAATATGATTCGTTTATAATGGTCACTTTGGGAACAGGTGTTGGCGGTGGAATAGTTTTCAATCATAAAATTTTCAGAGGAGAAATTGGTGGTGCAGGAGAAATCGGACATATTAGTATTGACCCGAATGGTCCAAGATGTAACTGTGGTTCAACTGGTTGTATTGAAGCTTATGCGGGAAACCATTATATAAAAGAAGCAGTTAAGAAAGATTTGCATAATCATCCTGCATCAAAAATATGGGAACTTATCGAAAATGATCTTGAGAAAGTTTCACCAAGAATAATTCAGCTTGCTGCAGAACTTGGTGATGTTTATGCTAAAGAATTTATTCACGATCTTGGAATAAAGCTCGGGGTGGCTTTCACATCAATCAGTAATATACTTGATATAAGTACATTCATCATCGGTGGAGGAGTTGCCGGATTTGGAAGTCCTCTGTTTACAACAATTAAATCAACAATGGTTTCAAGAGTTTTAACTCCTCTTAAGCACAGAATTAATGTTGTTCCTGCAAAGCTTAAAAATGAAGCAGGAATACTTGGAGCTTCAGCACTCGTATTTTATAATACATAAATTTATTTGCGCATTCGTTGAATTATGAAACAAAAACTAGTTTTATTTTTTTATGTTGTCTTCATTTATACTTCTTTTGCGCAAATCAACGATACTATTTTATCGCCTCAAAACCTAAATTCTATTTCAGATACTTCCGTCTTAAACAAACCAAAGAAATATGATGTTGACACTACTGTATTTGCTGAGGCAAGAGATTCTATCTTCTTCAAAATCAAAGAAAAGAAAATGATTATTTATGGCAGCGGAAATCTTAAGTATAAACAAACAGAAATTAAAAGCGGAAGAATTGATATCGATTTTGAAAGAAATGTAATTGATGCCTATGGGATTAAAGATGATTCTCTAAACAAATTTGTCGAAACTCCTGTTCTTGCTGAAGCGGGTGAAACTTACAAAGGCAACCGAATGAAATATAATTTTAAGACTCAGCAGGGAGTAATTTCATTTGCACAAACAGAACAGGAAGGCGCAAAATACACCGGACAGAGAATTAAGAAAGTTGATAAAGATGTTTACTTCATTGCTGATGGTATATATACAACCTGTGAAGATAGTATTCCTCACTACTATTTTTATTCACCCAAAATGAAAGTCATTCAAAAAGAACAAATAGTTGCTGAATGGATCTTTCTTTATTTCGGTGGAGTGCCTTTTCCAATACCTTTGCCTTTTGCTGTTTTCCCGATTGAGTCAGGCAGAAGATCAGGAATAATTGCACCTGTTTTTGGTGATGACGGAACTTACGGAACTTACTTTTCCCGATTTGGTTACTTCTGGGCGATTAGCGATTATATGGATTTGAATGTTACCGGAGATTTTTATACAAGAGGTAGCTACAGAGTTAATAGTTTATTCAGATATGCAAAGCGTTATGAGTTTAACGGTAATTTTGATGGCAGCTATGGAAATTTTGTAATCGGCGAAAAAGATGATCCTGACAGAAGAGAATCGAAAGACTGGCGATTGCGATGGAATCATAATCAAACAATTACACCTACAATGAGACTTGATGCCCGGCTGGAATTTTTATCCAACAATCAGATTACCAGAAACATTTCAGATATTAATGACTTACTTAGAAATGAAGCTGTTTCAAACGCAACACTTTTCAAATCCTGGGATGAGTCTGGTAACAGCATCTCAATTAATTATAATAGACGACAAGTCTTTCAAACAAATGAAGTATTTGAAATTCTTCCAGGTATAACATTTACAATGTCACAGAAATATCCATTTCGTAACGGTGCTGGCAGCTCACAAAATATTTTTGAAACCTTCGGCTTTTCATATTCGGGTAGTCTCGAAAACAGAAGAGAAAGAAAAAACCGTGATTTGAAAATAAGAGGTGGAATCAATCATCAGTTAAATGCCAGTCTTTCACCAAAAATTGGTTACTTCAGTATCTCGCCTTCATTCAACTATCAGGAAAGATGGTACAATAAAAGAATCGAGAAATATTCTATACCTAATTTTGAAGGAAAAGATTCTGTAATTACTAATGATTTTAAAGAAATAAATTTTGTCAGAACCTTTTCTTTTGGTCTAAGCGTATCAACAAAATTCTACGGTATAATCAATCCTGAAGTTTTAGGTATAAAATCATTCAGGCATACAGTTATACCGGGCATCAGTTATTCATTTACTCCTGATTTTTCGTCAAAGGGTTGGGGTTATTATGATTATTATACTAACCTTGCAGGAGAACAAATAAAGTATAATAAGTTTGAAAGAGAAATTTTCGGCGGTGCATCTAACAGAGAATCTCAGGCAATAAACTTTTCTGTTTCAAATATTTTTGAAATGAAAACTCAATCTGATCCAACAGACACGACATCAAAAGAGAATAAATTTCAGTTGCTTAATCTTAATGCAAATATTGGTTACGACTTCACTGCGGATAGTCTGAAGTTTTCAGATTTGAGATTGAACTACAGAACTCAGATTGGTAGTTTCTTCAGCTTTAATGGTGCATCCTCTTTTTCAATGTATGACTACGAAGGAAATATTCCCAGAGTTAACAGATTTCTTTATGATGTCGGGAAAGGTTTACTAAGATTAACCAGTTTAAATTTTTCTGTATCACTTACTCTCTCGGGAGAAAAATTAAAATCAACTCAAACACAGCAAACAGCCAGACCTATGCAGGAATCAGGATTTGAGCAGGATAACAGAAATATTTATCAAGGACTTTATTATATGAATGATCCTGATTTTTCAATTCCTTGGGATATAAGTTTGAATTATTATTTTAACGAGTCGAGACCAACGCCTGATAACATCAATAAGTCTTCAAGTGTTAGTGGAAGTATGAATTTTAATTTAACACCGGCGTGGAAATTTTCAGTTACAGGAAGCTATGATTTAAACCGGAAAGAATTTGCTGCACCCGTCATAAGAATATCCCGTGATCTTGATTGCTGGATAATGAATTTTACCTGGAATCCTGTGGGCACTTTCCGAGGTTATATGTTTGAACTCAGAGTAAAAGCTCCTCAGCTTCAGGATTTGAAGGTTACAAAGCGTGATCAATTCTTTGAGGGAAGATGATGATGAATCATTTTATCATTGATGGAAATAATCTTATTGGAAAAATTCATTCGTTGAAAAATTCTTCGGATAAGCAATCTGCTCGTCAGAAACTTGCTTTAATGCTCGAAAGATATTTCGATAAGAAAAAAGTTAAAGTCAGTTTGCATTTTGATGGTTTTGAGAATGAACCAATTAAAGTATCCGGTATGAAGATTTATTATTCTCAAACCCGCCCTGCAGATGAATTAATAAAAAAAGAAATCGAAAAAATAAAAAACCAAAAAACAACCTATGTTGTATCATCTGATCTTGAAATAATTTCTTATGCAAAAGTTTGTGGCTGCAATGTGATTAAATCTGAAGATTTTTATACTCAAATTATTAATCAGAATAATAGAAAGAATGAAGATGAAAAACCTTCAGATTTCAACACCAGCGAGTTCAAAAAATTGTTTGGAATAGAATAATTTCCTTCGATTGTAAAACCCTATCCAACATATTTGAAATTTAATCTTGACCTTCTCATAAAAATTTCTCAAGTTTAAGTAAAAGATTACCAATTATTAATATTCACCACCACATTCTGCAGGGAAAATTATGAAATACATTTTTACACTTCTGTTAATATTGTCCTCCAATATTTTATTCGCTCAGATTGATATCAGACAAATTTTTGAAAACAAAACTGAAGTTTATTTCCGTTTTGAAATTTCAGATCAAAGTGAACTTGATGTTCTGACAAACATTATATCAATTGATAATGTTGAAAAAGGCAAAACAGTTTATGCCTATGCTAACATCAGTGAGTTTGAAGAATTTCTTAAACTTAAATATGATTTCGAAATTTTGCCTAATCCTTCTTCGATCATTGAACCGGAGATGAGCAATAATATTGAAGATATTACTGCTTGGGATGTATATCCAACTTATGATGCATATGTCAACTTGATGAATCAGTTTCAAACTAACTATCCACAGATTTGTAAATTAATTGATGCAGGAAATACAGTTCAGGGAAGAAAAATTTTATTTGTAAAAATTTCAGATAATGTTAATCAAAGAGAAGCCGAACCTCAATTTATGTACACTTCAAGTATGCACGGCGATGAATTAACAGGTTATGTTTTGATGTTGAGATTAATTGATTCACTGCTCTCTTCTTATGGAAATGATCCGAGAATTACAAATATGATTAACAATGCTGAAATCTGGATAAACCCTCTTGCTAATCCTGATGGAGCATACAGAAGCGGAAACAATACTGTAAGCGGCGCAACAAGATATAATTTTAACAATTACGATCTTAACCGAAACTTTCCTGACCCTGTTAATGGAGTTAATCCAAATCAACAAGTTGAAACCACCAGATTCAGAACACTTCAGGAAGCGAACAACTTTGCTCTTATTGCTAACTTTCACGGTGGTGCTGAAGTAGTAAATTATCCCTGGGATACCTGGTCAAATACAGGAACAAATTCAAGAATTCACGCTGATCAAACCTGGTATCAGTTCATTTCAAGACTTTATGCAGACACCTGTCAGTTTTATTCACCATCAGGATATATGACTTATCTGAATAATGGAATTACAAATGGAGGTGCCTGGTATGTGATTCACGGCGGAAGACAGGATTACACAAACTGGTACAGGCACGGAAGGGAAGTAACAATTGAAATTTCAAACACAAAACTTCCACCTGCAGGTCAACTACCTTCTTTCTGGGAATATAACAAGCGATCATTCCTCAATTACATCGAACATATTTTTTACGGAATAAATGGAGTTGTAACTGATACAGTTGGAAATCCTGTTCGCGCTAAGATTACAATTATCAGTCACGATTACGACAGTTCAGAAGTTTACTCTGATGCTGCAACTGGGTTTTATTCAAGAATGATTCAACCTGGTAATTATACTTTGAAATTTCAAGCTCCAGGATTTTTTGATTTCATCAGCAATCCTGTACAAATAAGTTCGTATTATTCAAGTATAAACTTTAATGTTGAGATGATACCTGTAGTCCCGATTCCGGTTGAACTTGTTTCTTTTGCAGCAAATGTTATTGATAACGATGTGCATCTCGAATGGACAACTGCTACTGAGACGAATAACAAAGGTTTTGAAATTCAGCGCTCTGTCATTCCGAGCGAAGCAAGAAAGCTTAGCTGGGAAATTATTGGTTTTGTTAATGGAAAAGGAACAACCACTGAACCTCAGAGATATTATTTTGTTGATAAAAGTTTAATTAACGGATCTTATAGTTACAGACTCAAACAAATTGATTTCGACGGTTCTTTTAATTTATCTGATGAGATCGAAGTGAGTATAGAAAGTCCAAAAACCTTTTCTCTGGAACAGAATTATCCCAATCCATACAATCCCAGTACTAAGATCAGTTGGCAGTCGCCAGTTAGCAGTTGGCAAACATTAAAAGTTTATGACATACTTGGTAATGATGTAGCAACATTAGTTGATGAATATAGAAAGGCGGGAAGTTACGAAGTTGAATTTAACGCTGTAGAGACTCGCCGCGGCGTGTCTCTACCAAG
Source organism: uncultured Ignavibacterium sp. (assembly GCA_937934185.1). Classification (GTDB taxonomy): domain Bacteria; phylum Bacteroidota; class Ignavibacteria; order Ignavibacteriales; family Ignavibacteriaceae; genus Ignavibacterium. The sequence continues at coordinate 22,201 of CALHAB010000106.1, forward strand.
CGGAATATATTTTTATCAGTTGCGTTTAGTTGATCCTTCGTCAAGCTCAGGACAAAATTTTGTAGAAACGAAGAAAATGATTTTAGCGAAATGACGCCTGAAAATTAATCTTATAAACTTCCTGATTAAGAAAATCTCTTTCCAAACCAAGAGAAACATTCCAGCTTACTTCGTTTTCAATTGCGCTGTTATAGCTCGAAACCGATCTAACTGCATTAATTGCACTTACTAATCTGTTAACCAGCATTGCACCAACAACAAATCTGACATCATTAAATGTCTGTTCGCTTGATGTCCACATACTTCTGTAAGTTTTTCTTTGCTCAGTTGAATTCCATTTCCAGAAAAATTTCTGCTCACTTAACATTTCATCAAATCTTCTTTCCAATGCCTTTTCATTATTATATGATTCAATGCTTGTGTATAAACCGATAGTAGCATAGTAATCCTCATCTTTGCCATCTGGATTTACGCCTGCATAAGTCTGAGCATAGCTTTTATATCTGTTCTCCTGCCAGTTACCATAAACATTCATTCCGATAAAAGTTGCCCACAAAGCTCCTTCAGCGATGGTGAAATATTTTCCGCTGCTGTAATTATCTGCATAAAGCTCTCCCATCCCGGGCAAAAGCAGAGAATAAATTATTGCCAGTCCGGCATTTTTTCTAGTCTTTGTTTCTAATGGTAAAATATTTTGTATGATAAGATTGTTTTCAGATTGTTGTTCAGATTTTAACTTATCCTTTAATTGCAAAAGAGATATGGATTGGAATTCCTGACTAAAAGCAAAGTTTGCAGCAATGACGAAGACGAAAAAGATGAGATTTATTTTTTTCATATTTTTTATTTGAATAATAATGTTAAAGACAGCGTAATTCAAAGTTATTTTTTATCTCTACCAATTCAGCCAAAGCCAATCCATCTTTTATCTCTTTTATTTTTACAACAGCGAAAGTGTTAATAAGTTTTTCATTGAAAGGTAAAGCTACTCTTACATAGTTAGATGAAAATCCTTTAATCATTCCGTTATCATTCTCAGATTCGAAAAGAACTTCGAGTTCAGATCCAATCAGAGAATTATAGAATGCTCTCTTCTTTTTGTCACTGAGAATTCTAAGCATATTATTTCTTTTCTTTCTTTCATTAACTTCAACTTTATCAGGGATGGAAATTGCTTTTGTATTTGGTCTTTCTGAGTAGGTAAAGACATGCAAATAGGAAAAAGGAATCTCAGTTAAAAATTTATAAGTCTCATTAAAATGTTTTTCGGTTTCACCGGGAAAGCCAACAATAACATCTATTCCAATTCCACATTCCGGAATCTTATCAACCACTTTATTAATTACATTCCGATAGTCATCAACAGTATAACGACGCTGCATTAACTTAAGTATTTCAGCACTACCGCTCTGCAAAGGAATATGAAAATGTTTACACATTTTGTCTGATGAAGCCGTCAGGTCAATTATCTCATCGCTCAATAAATTCGGTTCAATTGAGGAAATTCTTATTCTGAAATCTCCTTCAACCTCAATTAATTTCAAAAGTAAATTGTATAAATCAGTTGAATAATTTTTTCCGTAATCTCCGACATTAACTCCAGTAAGAATTATTTCTTTATATCCTTCATTTATGAGTGATTTAAATTCATTGATAACATCATCAGGGTTCATACTTCTGCTTTTACCGCGTGCAAGTGGAATTGTGCAGAAGGAACATTTGTAATCACAACCATCCTGAATTTTGAAAAATGCTCTTGTTCGGCTGTCAGCATCCGTTGAATGAGCTTTGCCAAAATTATTAAGTTCTTCAAGAGGCGAAACATAGATGCACGATAATTCTTTTTTAGTGAAGTCATTGAGAATAGAAAAGATATTGAATTTTTCATTGCTTCCGAGAACAGCATCAACGCCGTCAATCTTTGCAATTTCTTCAGGACGAAGTTGTGCATAACAACCAGTTACAATAACAAATGCATCAGGATTGTTTCTTAATGCACGACGGACAAGTTGGCGACATTCTTTCTCAGCGTTTTCTGTGACTGTGCAGGTATTGAAAACATAAATATCTGCTTTCGAGTCAAAGTCAACGATAGAGTATCCTTTCTTCAGAAATTCTTTTCCAATGGTTGAAGTTTCTGAAAAATTAAGTTTACAGCCAAGAGTATGTAATGAAACAGTTTTTTTCATATTGATATTATAAAGAAAGAGCGGGAAAAATCCCGCTCAATTTTCCATACCTGTAGATTACTCTTACTTAGAATCTTCTTTCTTTTCTTCTTTAGAAGTTTCCGGAGAAGCTTCTTCAAAAATCGGGAAATCAGATGTATCAATTGTTCCGGTGTCTGCATTTTTAATATTCTGAACCGTTACTTTTTCCAGTTTAAATGTGTCAATGTATTTCTGAATTTCTTCATCTGATTTTTCTTTAAGTGCAGCAATTGCACTCAGAACAATTTTCTTACTTTCCTTGTCGAATTCGATCACCTTAAGAGGTAATTCGGCATCAACAGGGAAATGAGTTGCAAGATTTTTAATCTTCGCAGTAGATAGCTGTGTTGCAGGAACAAATCCGTCAACTTTTTCAGGAAGTTCTGCAATTAATCCTTTCTCAATAATTCGGACAACTTTTCCTGTGGTTTCAGTACCAACAGAATACATCTGTTCGAATTTTGGCCATGGATTTTCAGTTATTTGTTTATGACCGAGAGAAATTTTTCTCTGATCGACATCAACACTGAGAACAATAACCTCAATCTTTTCATTTTTCTTTACAACTTCACCGGGATGACGAATTTTCTTTGTCCACGATAAATCTGAAATATGAATAAGACCATCTACTCCTGGTTCTAATTCAACGAATACACCAAAGTTGGTAAGGTTTCGAGCGATTCCCATATGTCTTGAGCCAACAGGATATTTTTCCATGAGTTTTTGCCAGGGATCCGGTTCAAGTTGTTTTATTCCAAGAGAAATTTTCTTTTCATCTTTATCAAGACTCAGAATTACCGCTTCAACAATCTGGCCCATTGCAACAACCTGACTAGGATGTTTAATATGCTGAGTCCAGCTCATTTCGGAATTATGAATCAGACCTTCGATACCTTTTTCAATTTCGATGAAAGCGCCGTAATCTGTAAGAGAAACAACACGACCAGAAACTTTATCGCCAACTTTGTATTTCTGCTCGATGTTTTCCCAAGGATGAGGAAGAAGTTTTTTAAGTGAGAGAGAAATTCTTTTTTTCTCTTCATCAAAATCAGTAACTACTACTTTAATTGTTTCATCAAGTTTAACTACTTCATTTGGGTGATTGATTCTACCCCAGCTTAAATCTGTGATGTGAATTAAGCCATCAACTCCGCCAAGATCAACGAATACACCGAAGTCGGTAATTGCTTTAACCGTTCCTTCAAGTATCTGACCTTTTTCGAGGCTTTGCAGAATTGCTGCTCTCTGATCCTTCATTTCTTCTTCAATCAGAACTTTATGTGAAACAACAACATTCTCAGTTGGTTCATTGACTTTAACAACTCTGAAATCCATTGTTTGACCAACGAATGCATCAAAATCACGGATAGGTTTTACATCAATCTGAGAACCTGGTAAGAATGCTTCCATTCCCATCAGGTCAACTACCATTCCTCCTTTAATTCTTTTGATGATTTTACCTTGAAGAACTTCACCGGTTTTAGCAGCGTTTATAACTCTTTCCCATATTCTCAGGAAGTCAGCTCTCTGTTTACTAAGAACAAGATTTCCATCCTGGTCTTCAACACTTTCAAGCACAACCTCAACTTCCTGCCCGATTTTTATTTCGGCATCAGGTGGAAATTCAGATTTGGGAATTGTTCCTTCTGATTTGAATCCAATATCGACAATTACATTATCGCCCTGGATTCGAACGATTTTTCCGCGAACCAACTCGCCTTCCTTAACATCCCTGAATGATTCAGAGTAAAGTTTGGCAAGTGTTTCGAACTCTTCATTTGAATACTGATCATGGTTGAATTTGACTTTCGCCTTTTCAATCTCATCGGGTGTCAGTGTATTAAGAGCCGTTTCTTTTGTTTGGGACATTAATCCTCCTTAAAGTTTTTCTGTTTTTTATAATCCAAGCCGGAAGATTATAAAAAACAGTAATTAGTTTGACATAATTACCGGCTTTAATTTATTTCTAATTTAATTCCTTTTTTATCGGCTATTTTTTTTGATTCAGTCAATATCAAATCAACCTGCTCTTCAATAGTAAGATTTGAAGTATCAACCTCTATTGCATCAGGACTTTTTGTTAATGGGCTTACACTTCTGCTCGAATCAATTCTATCTCTTTCGAGGATATTCTGTTTTACTTTTTCGATGTCAACATCCTGACCTTTCTGAGCAAACTCTAAAGCTCTTCTTCTTGCCCTTTCATCAATTGAAGCGGTAAGAAAAACTTTTACATCGGCATTCGGAAAAACAACAGTCGTAATATCTCTTCCTTCCATCACTACTCCGCCGTTTTTACCAATTTGTTTCTGCTTTTCGACCAGAATTTTTCTGACTCCTTCAATCTTACTTACAGGACTGACATTTTGATTTACTTCTAAAGAACGAATTTCGTCAGATACATCTTTACCGTTTACAAACACTTTCGTTATACCATCTTCTAGTTTCAGTTCAATGTCAAGTTCAGAAGCAAGTTCAATAATTTTATTCTCATCATTAAGTATGTTATTCTTAATTGCAAAAAGAGTTACGGCTCGATACATTGCACCGGTGTCAATGTACAGATAGCCAAGTTTTTTAGCCAGCAGTTTTGCAGTAGTACTTTTTCCTGAACCCGCAGGACCATCGATCGCAATAATGAGTTTTTCAGACATAGATACCAAAAATATCTATTATCTTCCAATATTAAAAGTATTTAGGGCTGGAATTTTTAGCTCTGTTTTCAGGAGATTTCCCGACCTCCAAGTTCTTCGATAATTATTTTTTCAAAAGGGTCGGAAATTGAGGATTTATCAATTTTTTGAGAAGTTGATTTCTTTTTATCGCTTATTTCCTGCTTTTTTTCGACGAATTGAAGCTTTTTACCAAAAATGCTCAATGATTTTTTTTCGAGATACTCTTGGCTTAAGCTTAAGGTTTCCATAAATCCCGGTTCAAGATTTTCAAGATAAAGCTTGTTACCATCTATGTCGGCTGGCAAAACTTTATTGAAAATAGGTGCGAGTAAAAATGCTTTCTCTTTCGAAATGTCTTCTACGAATAATTTCCATCTGGAAACAATATCTTCAAAGTTACTGATATTAGCTTTTGTTGTTAATTGATTTAAAACGGATTCTTTATGAGGAACAGATTTTCGATCTTCAATGGTATTGATTTCTTTTGGGGAAGTGAAAGTATTCTTTATTACAGTTTTTGGTTCTGCTACTTTTTCAATGGACTTTTTTTTTACTGGCTCATCAGAATATTCAATAGTTTTTCCGTCTTCAATTGCCGAAAGGATTTCGGAAATGGTTGCAGATTTTTCAAGCCCGATTAAATGAGATAAAATTATTTCAAGTTTTAGTTTACGGTTGTTTGAAAATCGCAACTCTTGTTGTGACTTTGAAAGGAAATGCAATATCCTTAACAAATCACCTTTTGAAAATTCTTTAGATGCCTGAAGATATTTCGGTTTATAGATTTCAGCACATTCAATCTGATTGGTTTTATTTGTCAGAACAACTGTAAGAATATTTCTGAAATGTTCAATTAAACCGTCAAGAAAGTCAGTAAAGTCCCAGCCATTCTGATATATTGTATTTATAGTATCAAAAACGATTTGAAAATTTTTAGATGTAATCGCATCAGAAATACTGAAATAAGTTTCTTCATCAATTAAGTTCAGAATTTTTGAAACAGTTTCCGAATCAACTTCTTCACCACAAAATGCTATAACCTGATCAAAATAACTTTGTGCATCACGCATTGCACCATCGGCTTTTTTGGCTATTATGGTTAGTGCTTTATCATCAATTTTAATTTTTTCTTCATTTGCAATTTTCTTTAACTGTTGTTTAATGGTATCGATCTGCAGTCTTCTGAAATCAAATCTCTGGCATCTTGAAATTATAGTCGGTGGAACTTTGTGTATATCAGTTGTTGCAAAAACAAAAATTGTGTGAGCCGGCGGTTCTTCAAGTGTTTTAAGAAATGCATTGAAAGACTCGGTAGTTAACATATGAACTTCATCAATTATATAAACCTTATACTTACCGAGTGTTGGAGCATATTTTACCGATTCTCTTAAAGTCCTAACCTCATCAATTCCGCGGTTTGTAGCGGCGTCAATTTCAATAATATCCATTGATTGCATTTCATTGATTGCTCTGCACATTTCGCACTTGTTGCAAGGTTCAAATTCAACCGGCTGAAGGCAGTTTAGTGCTTTTGCAAGAATTCTTGCAGTAGTTGTTTTTCCGACACCGCGAGGACCAGTAAAAATATAAGCGTGTGCAATTCTGTTTTTCCGAAGAGAGTTCTTTAAAGTTTCGGTAATGTGTTCCTGTCCGACAACTTCCTCAAATCTTTGCGGACGCCATTTTCTTGCTGTTACCTGATATGCCATATTTAATTGATTATTTCTTCTGTTAGAAATTTAACTATTTCTTCCAAATATTTTTTGTCTGTTTCATTAAATGAATTGAATGAATCAGAGTCAATATCCAAGACGCCAATTAGTTTATTATTCTTGAACATCGGAACCACAATTTCGGATTTTGAATCCGGATCACAGAAAATATGTCCGGGAAATTTATTCACATCCGGTACAATTAAAGTTTCGCCTTTTTCAGCCGCAGTTCCGCAAACACCCTTGCCGATTTTTATTGTGGTACAAGCAATCTTTCCCTGAAAAGGTCCGAGATAAAGTATTTCACCATCATATAAATAAAATCCCACCCAACTTATTTTATCGAAAGTTTGCTTTAATGCCGCAGAAAGGTTTGCGAGATTTGTTATTAATCTTTCTTCTTTTGACAGCAGACTCTTTAATTGTTTTATCAACAATTCATATTGTTCTGAAAGCTGAGAATCTTTTTTAACTTCTAAAACTTCAGCCATTATTTTTTCGTTTTCCTTTTAAGCTTTACTGGTTTTTTAAGAGAAGGGAATACATAAGGGATAGCATCTTCAATCCTTTCGATCAACACTATTTTAATCCCTTCCTTAACTTCATTTGGTATTTCCTTCAAATCAATTTCATTTTCTTTTGGAATAAGAACAGTCTCAATCTGATTTCTTTTTGCAGCAAGAAGTTTTTCAGTTAAGCCGCCGATTGCAAGAATAGAACCAGTAAGAGTAATCTCTCCTGTCATCGCAACATTGTTAGAAGCGGGAATTCCACTAACAGCAGAATACATTGCCATTGCCATTGCAATTCCTGCAGAAGGACCGTCTTTAGGAATTGCACCTTCAGGTAAATGAACATGAATTTCTTTTCCTTTAAAGAAATCAGGATTAAGATGAAGCTCTTTTGCGTGTGCTCTGAGATAACTTAAAGCTGCGTGTGCAGATTCCTTCATAACATTGCCGAGCTGACCTGTTAAGGTTAATTTCCCAGGACCAATCATAACAGCAGCATCAACATTCAGAATCTCTCCTCCGGTACTTGTCCACGCTAAACCAGTAACACTTCCAACCTTCAAGGTTTTGCTGTGTTTTGAATAACGATATCTAGGAATTTTCAGATATTCTTCTACTTTATTTTCATCAACAAGGTATTTATATCTGGATTTCGATTTACCGTTTGACGACTCTTTAAGAACAATATCTCTTGCAATCTTCCGGCAAACAGTTGCAATTTCTCTTTCAAGATTTCTTACACCGGATTCACGAGTGTATTCACGAATGATCTTTCTGATTGCTTCATCGATTACAGTAACATTTTTATTTATCAAACCATGTGCTTTTAGCTCTTTCGGCAGAATATGCCTTTTTGCAATTTCAAGTTTGTCATATTCAAGATAGCCCGGTAACTCGATTATTTCCATTCTGTCCTGAAGCGGAAGAGGGATATTGTACCGAACATTTGCAGTAGTTATAAATAATACCTGACTAAGATCGTAATCAACTTCAAGGTAATGATCGTTGAATGAATGATTCTGTTCAGGATCAAGTACTTCGAGCATTGCTGCAGAAGGATCGCCGCGGAAATCCATACTCATTTTATCTATTTCATCGAGCAGAATAACAGGATTAATTGTTCCTGCTCTTTTCATTGACTGAATAATCTTTCCGGGCATTGAACCGATGTATGTTCTTCGATGACCTCTTATTTCAGCTTCATCACGAACACCGCCAAGACTGATTCTTACGAACTTTCTGCCAAGTGCTCTTGCAATTGATTTTCCGAGAGAAGTTTTACCAACTCCCGGAGGTCCGACGAAGCAAAGTATTTGTCCTTTAATCTGTTTAACAAGATTGAGAACGGCAATGTGTTCAATAATTCTTTCTTTGGGTTTTTCCAAACCGAAATGATCTTCGTCAAGAATTTTCTGAACGTGCTTTATATTCAGATTATCTTTTGTTTTCTTTGACCAGGGAACATCAATCAGCCAATCGAGATAATTTCTGATTACTGTTGATTCAGGAGACATTGGAGGAGTTTTCTTTAACTTATTAAGTTCCTCCATTGCTTTTGCTTCGACTTCCTGAGGCATTTTAGCTTTCTTAATTGCATCACGAAGTTTTGAAAATTCAGGTGAAGCATCTTCATCTTCCCCGAGTTCATCCTGAAGAATTTTTATCTGTTCCTGAATAATGAATTTACGCTGAGTCTTGGCAATATTTTCCTGAACCTTTGAATCAATTTCTTTTTCGATTTTCAGAATATCTATTTCTGAATTAAGAATTTTAATCAATTCATAATACTGTTCTTTGAGTGTGGTTTTCTGAAGTAAAGATTGTTTAACTTCAATCGGTTGAATAACATTTGCTGCAGCATAAAATAATTTTCTGTCGGGTTCTTCAATATTATCGAAAGCGGCAATTGTATCGTTGGGTACATTCCTGCTGATTTTAACATAATCCTTAAATAATTGTGTCATCTGACGAACGAGAGCATTCATCTCGTGATCAATTTCAACTTTAGGAAATACAGCTTCGATGTATGCCTCAAAAAAGTCGTTCCTTTCGGTAAAGCCGACAATTTTACCCTGCACAAGTCCATCAACAAGAATTTTCATCAGACCATTTGGCAGCTTAAGTATCTGAACAATCTTTGCTATAGTGCCTTCAGGATAAATATCTGCCGGGGTTGGATCTTCTATACTTGATTTAACCTGAGTTGAAAGGAAAATGTATTTGGTATTTTCAGCAGCATAATTAGCTGCACGAATTGATTGTTCTCTACCAACGAGAACTGGAAAAATCATATAAGGATAAATAACAATATCCCTTAAGGGAAGAACAGGCAGTAATTCCGGTATATCGTCAATAAAACTTTTTTGATTGTCGTTTAAAATTTCTGTTTCTCCGTCAATGTTAGTCATATTTTAAATTGTTTGTTTTTATGTGTTTCTAATATATCCAAATTGATTTGAGCTATCAAGGAAAGTACTTTTACTTGAAAGTTACCTGACTTGAAGTTCATTAAAAATAAACTCTCTATCTGACTAAAATCATTTTGTTGGTCTTTGAAATTCCGTTTATGTCTATTCTGTAGAAATAAATTCCACTGCTCAAATTTTCTGAATTATTAACAGAAGGAAACATTACTTCATAGTAGCCCGGCTCAAGAAAATCATCAACTAATGTTTCTATTTCTCTTCCGAGTAAATCATATACTTTTAATTTCACAGGTAAAAATATCTGATTGTTTGAGGCAAAATCAGTTCGAACCACATAAGAAATTTTAGTCTTTATGTTGAATGGATTAGGGAAGTTGTTTATTAAAATGTCAGGTTTACTGTTTATAAAATTGTAAGGATTTTGTAGCCTGATAACAAAGCCCTTCTTGGTTTTCTGATCAGAGAAATAACCTGCTAAAAGTATTTTACCATCGCGTTGAATTAACAGGTCTCTGATTTCTTCATCATGTCCAAATATTCTGTAAGTAAATATTCCTCTGTCACCGAATGAAATATCTGAAGAACCATCACTGTTTAATTTTGCTATTAAAAGATTTTTAGTTCCGTTAATTGTTGCAATGCCACCGACCAATATTTTATCATAATTGTCTGTTTTAAGTACCCAGGCAAAATCATCTGCGGAATCATTATCAATGAGTACAATTCCATCTTTACCAAAAGATCTATCAATTGAACCATCAGTATTATATCTTACCAGCATAATATCAGTATCTAAGAATCCGGGTTTGTTTGTATAACCAGCAGCTATGTATTTCCCATCACTTTGAATATCAATTGAATGAGCAGTGTTGTAAAGATGATGATAATCTGTTGTAACAATTCCGGTTGAACCAAATGAATTATCAAATGTACCATCAGAATTCAGTCTGACCAAAGCAAAATCCCAACTGCCAAAGATATAAGTCCAGCCGCAGACGATAATTTTTCCATCTTTTTGTGCTTTTAATGAAAAAGCAACATCGTTGTAAGATCCGATGTTTATTACCTTACTCCCATTGTTACCAAAAGCTGAATCAATCGTACCATCTGTATTTAATCTGATAATTGCAAAGTCCCAATTAAAATTTTCAGCAAAGCCACAGGCAACAATTTTTCCGTCTGACTGAATATCGATAGAAAAGCATCGATCATCTTTTCCAAAAAAATCTTTTGTGAAATATCCTTTGCCATTAAATGATGAATCTAAGCTTCCGTCTTCATTAAACCTGATGATAATAAAATCCCAACTTCGTCCGTTAAAATATCTGCCGGCGACTAAAATTTTTCCGTCACTTTGAATTGCTGAAGAGTATGCATCTTCCCAGGTTCCGTTGCCAACACTGAATGTTCCGGAAGAATTAAAACTTGTATCCATTTCTCCATTTTCGAAAAATCTTATTATGCTGATATCACTTGGAGATTCTGCATCAGTATATGCCCAACCAGTTACAATAATTTTATTATCAGTTTGGAGAGATAATGACCAAAAACCACTGTTAACCGCATTGGTCTGTGGAATATCAATTCCATTGTTACCAAAATTGTTATCAAAAATATTCTGAGCAAAAAATGAATTAACCTGAGATGCAAAGAATAGGATAATTAGAAAGATTATTTTATTCAGATTGATGTGCAACAACTCTTCTTCGACAATAATGTAATAAATTTGTGTTCAAAACTTTTAATATTTGTTTTTAATATCAACACAATTTTAATTACACCTGAGGACTTTTATGATTGAGGATCTTATTTACATAGCAAAGGAAGCTGGTGAGATAATCCGACAAGCACACGGAACAAGATTTTCAATCGAAATAAAATCAAACAATGTTAAGAATTTGGTAACTGAGGTAGATAAAAAATCAGAAAAGACGATTACAGATTTTATCAGAAAAAAATATCCTTCGCACAGCATACTTGCTGAAGAAGGCGGAGAAACAAAAAGTTCATCTGAATATCTTTGGGTTATTGATCCTCTTGATGGAACTACAAATTTTGCTCACGGCTTGCCGATTTTTTCTGTTTCAATTGGTCTTCAATATAAAGGAGAAACAGTTGCAGGCGTTGTTTATGATGTTATGAGAGATGTAATTTACAGCGCAGAGAAGGGAAGCGGTGCTTTTGAAAATGGTAAAAAAATATCTGTGAATTCAAACGAAATAATTGAGGAAAGTTTACTTGTAACAGGTTTCCCTTATAATGTTGCAGAAAATCCTGAAAAAGTTTTTGAGAGATTTATTGAAATGCTGAAAGTTGCACGCGCAGTAAGACGACTTGGTTCTGCTGCTATTGATTTTTGTTATGTAGCAAACGGAGTATTTGACGGTTTCTGGGAAGTGCACCTGAATCCGTGGGATATTTGTGCAGGCAAATTGATTGTTGAAGAAGCTGGTGGAAAGGTAACTGACTTTACTGGAAATCAAATTTCAATTTTCAATAAAACTATCCTTTCCACCAATGGAAAGATTCATAATAGAATGATTGAACTGCTCAACAGTGTTTAGTTTTCTTTTTTCTCCAGACTTTCGTACATCTTTTCAATCAGATTGCGATATCGCTCTTCAATATATTTTCTTCTTACTTTAAGACTTGGGGTAATTTCACCGGTTTCAATGGTGAATGGTTTATCAAGCAGCGCAAATTTTCTTACACGCTCATAATTAGCAAGTTGTCTTTGCATCTGATTTAATTCTGACTCAAGTAGTTTGTAGATTCTCTCGTCCCGAACTAAATCATCAACTTTTGTGTAAGGAATTTTATTTGAATCAGCGTATTCTTTCAAAGCTTCAAAGTCGGGAACAATTAAAGCTGTAAGGAACATTCTTCTGTCACCAATCAGAACAAACTGGTCAATATATTTGCTGGCAAGGAAAAGATTTTCAATTGGAGTAGGTGCAATGTACTTTCCTGCAGAAGTTTTGAATAAATGTTTTTTTCTGTCAGTAATTTTAAGAAATCCTTCCGAATCAAATTCACCAATATCACCTGTGTGTAACCATCCGTCAATAATTGTAGCTTCAGTTTCTTTTTTATTTTTATAGTAACCTTGCATAATGTTCGGACCTTTTGCAAGAATTTCTCCATCTGATGCAATCTTGACTTCAACACCAGGGAAAGGTTTGCCAACTGTTCCGAATTTATAATCATCAACTCTGTTTGCTGCAATTACGGGTGATGATTCAGTAAGTCCATAACCTTCAATGATTAAAATTCCTACTGCTTCAAAAAATTCTCCAAGATCTTTTGACAATGCTGCGCCGCCGGAAATGAAAAACCTCAATCTTCCACCGGTTCTTTCTCTTAGTTTTTTGAAAACTAATTTGTCTGCAATCTTATGCTTTGCGGCTAATGATATTGGAATTCTTCCGCTTTTCTTTGCACGGGCGTATTCTTTCCCGATTTCAATTGCCCAGTGAAATATTTTTTGTTTCTTTTCAGGTTGTGACTCAACATTCTTCATTATTCTGGAATAAATTCTCTCAAACAATCTGGGCACGGTTGTCATAATTGTCGGTTTAACTGCAACTAAATCCTGAGCGACTGTTTCAATACTTTCAGCATAACAAATTGTTCCGCCAGAAGAAAATGCGGTATAGTAGCCGGCCATTCTTTCAAAGATATGACAAAGCGGAAGGAATGATAAGAAAATATCATCTTTGTTTATTGGAAAACACTCAAGTGCTGCGCGGACATTTGACAAAATATTATTGTGAGTTAATACAACTCCTTTTGGCTCTCCCGTTGTCCCTGAAGTATAAATAATTGTGCATACATCTTCTGGTTTGGTCATTTCAATACTGTCTTTGATCAGATTAGGATGGTCTTTACTGTATCTTTTTCCAATATCCTGAACTTGCTTGAATGTATAAAGTCCCTGAATATTCGGATCAAAATCCTTTTCGTTGTAAATGATAATAAATTCAATTGTTTTACAATTATTTCTGATTTTCAGAAACTTATTCAGCTGAAACTTGTTGGAAACAATAATTCCTTTTGATTCTGAATTGTTTATGATAAACTCAACAGATTCAGCAGTAAGCGAAGGA
>CALHAB010000107.1 GCA_937934185.1 uncultured Ignavibacterium sp.
TGGCTGGGTGGACCTGGTACACTGGTTCAGCCAACTGGTTTCAAAAAGTAATTGTGGATTGGATATTAGGTATCAGAGCAACAATTGACGGATTAGTAATTGATCCTTGTATACCAAAAGAATGGAGAGAATATTCAGTTAAAAGAAATTTCAGAGGAACTACGTATCACATTAAAGTTATAAATAAAGCTAAGAGTAATCCAAAATTCAATTTTATGATTGTTGACGGAAAGAAAACAAATTCAAATGTCATCAAAGCACCTAAAAAGAAAAATGTTTTTGTTGAAGTCTATCTGAGTTAACTAATTTAATCATAAACATAAAAGGAGAAGCGCTATGAAAAAACAGCGGCTTTCAATACTTGTACTTTTAGCATTAATTTCAATGCTAAGTACTTCTTTTGCTCAATATCCTAATAGAGAGGATGTAGTATGGGCAAAGATGGTTCCCGCAGGTACAATAACTCTCGACGGAAATCTTAATGAATCTGCCTGGGCGAATGCTACAACTGTCAGCGTTGTATATGGTCAACCCGGACCTTTACCTACGAGTGCATGGCGACCGGAATTTCAGGAAGAAGTTTATTACGATAAAACTAATGCAACAGTAAAATTTCTCGTCTCGGATGATAATAAATTATATCTTGGTTTTTATATGCCTGATTCATCAGTTGGAGGAATTGGTGATTGGGCAAGATGGGATGGAATTTTAATGTCAATCAAAGATAAAGCAAGCAATCAAAGGCCAGCACCGGCATCAGAGTATTTTTATACCTGGTGGTACGCAGCTATGAATGACCCAAATTTTCAGATTATACCAGGTATGCCGCCAAGATTTATAGGTCGATGGGGAACCTGGGGTGATACTACAAGAACGCAACAACAAAGAGATGCCTGGGATGCTGCTTATCAGGTTTTAGGAGGATTATCCTGCAGAGATACATTGGCTGGTGGTGTTTTTGAAAATGATCAGGCTTGGGTTGTTGAAATGAAAATTGATTTAACAGTTATGGGATACAATGTAACAAATCCGAACGGAGATGTTGTTGCACTCAATTTCAGTATCTGGGATGGGGATTGGATCTGGGCAGGCAATCCTTTCAAGATAGCTTCATCAAGAACCTGGTTTCAAGCTCCATGGGGAAATGCCAATGCTATAAATGTTGTTCGTGTTTTTGGAAGACCTGATGTTACCATCAACACTACTAATCTTCCTGTTATTGCTCCCGATGGAGTCATTCCAAACGGATCTAACTTTGCCGAACCAACTATTGATGGCAATCTCAATGACCCTGTTTGGGGCGGTGGTTTCAGTTTCGATATTGCATTTGATGACACTTTGTTAAGAGCGACTTATCCGACTGTAGGACCACTTTCAAGCGGACAGTATCAACCTGAGCTTGGTGGTAATCCAAGACCTCCAGTGCTTGATCCGGTTAGTGCAAAAATAAAAATGTTTTTCAGAGATCAGTATTTGTTTCTTGCTGCTGATGTTAATGATCAATTGATTCAAGGTACAAACGAATTTGATCGAATGGATGGAGTAAGATTTATCTTTGGCGACCGTGATAACCTAAATGATGATAATTTTATGACTTTCAGACAATTGCGTGTTCATTTCGATCCATCCGGTCAGGGCGCAGCTTCTGAATACTTAGCTGAATTGGTTGATAGCGGATTTGCTTCTTTTGGTGTTCATCTTAAAGGATCATCTACAGTGAATAATAACACTGACATTGACGAAGGTTATCAGGTTGAAATTAAAATTAATTTATCCAAATTCGGATATCCAACAAATCTTGGCGATAAATTATTATTTGGCGGTGTAATGGTTATGGATGGTGATTCATTTGATGATTCACTTGCAAACTACGGCACAAGAACCTGGTGGTTCAGAGAAAGTGATTGGGGACCTGCAACCGCCTGGATGGTAATGGATCCGAATACTCCTGTTGGAGTTGAACCAATTTCTAATACAATCGTACCAAATTCTCTCGAACTTTATGGAAACTATCCAAATCCATTTAATCCTAATACAAAGATAAGATACTCTGTGCCATCAGGTGGAAATATTGCTATAGCTTTCTTCAATTCGCTCGGAGAAGAAATCTACTCAAATTCATTTGATGTAACCACAGCAGGAATTTATGAATATGAATTTTCTGGAAGTGCTTCTAATCTTGCAAGCGGAATTTATTTCTACAGGATTGATTACAAAGGTTCTCCAGAGAATAATTCCTTTTCGAGCCGAATTGGAAAAATGATTTTGATGAAATAATTATTTTCAAGCGGAAGGTAAATGCCTTCCGCTTTTTTATTTGTTAATAGTTTGGAGAAACTATGAAACCGATATTTTTTCGTAAGCTGCTTTTGTCTCTGATTATATTGATCAATTTGAGTTTCCCTCTATTCGCACAGGTCTCGGGAAAATTAACCGGCATAGTGAAAGATGTGAATGGAGAACCATTAGTTGGAGCTAATGTAATTGTTGAGGGAACAACTCTTGGAGCGGCTACCGATTTTGAAGGGCGCTATACAATACTTAATGTCAGAGCCGGAACATATACAGTTAAATTCGGATATCTCGGATATAAATCTCAGAGAGTTGAAGGTGTCAGAATTTCCGCCGACCAAACCAAAATCCTCGATGCAATTCTCGAACCTGAAGTAATTCAGGGTGAGGAAGTTGTTGTAGTTGCTAAAAAACCAATTGTTGAGTTTAACCAGACAAGTTCCGTCTCATCAATAAATAAAGAAGACATTAAAAATCTTCCTGTTCAGAGTTTAAATGAAATTGTAAATCTTCAGGCAGGAGTAATTGACGGGCATTTCAGAGGGGGAAGAATAGGAGAAGTTCAATATCAGGTTGATGGTGTTTCAGTTATAAATCCATATAACAATTCATCAATATTAGAAATTGATCGTTCTATGATTGAAGAGGTACAGGTTATCAGTGGAACTTTTGATGCTAAATATGGTCAGGCAATGTCAGGTGTTGTAAATGCTGTTCTGAAAACCGGCAGCGATAAATTTGAAATTTCCGGTGAAACATATGTAGGCGATTATTTCACTACAGATACAGATCGTTATCCCAACAATAATAAATATAGTCCAATCGGAATTCAGAATTATCAATTGTCCATAAGCGGACCAACCGGTTTGTCGCAAACAACTTTTTTCTTAAACGGAAGAAGATTCCTTTCCAATGGTTGGATATTTGGCACAAGGAGATTTACTCCAACAGATAAAAATGATTTTGAAAAGAAAATTTTCAATCCATCCGGCGACAATGAAATCGTGCCAATGAATTATTCTTATGAATGGAGTGGTCAGGCAAAATTAACCAATCAATCCTTAAAAGATTTTCAATTCAGTTATCAGGCAACATTCAACAGCTCAGAGAGAAAATATTATAATCATGGATTCAGATTAAATCCTGATGGAACTCCTAAAAATTATACAACAGCACTTTCTCACGGTTTAACTTTTACACATACAATCTCTCCATTGATGTTTTACAAACTGAATTTCAGACAAAACTACTTTAAATATGAAAGTTATGTATTCGAAGATTTGTTTGATCCAGCTTACTTAGAAGCTGGTCAGCCAAAAGGTGATGCAAACTATGAAGACGGTGCAGTAGTTCAGGGTGTTGATTTGGGAAGATTCCGACAAAGAACAAATTCAGGAATAGCTAAAGGTGACTTTACCTGGCAGATTGACAGAGCAAATCTTGTTGAGCTTGGATTAGAAGGACAATACTCCGAAGTTACTTTTGGTCCTCCGGGATTTTTTGTTACTACCAATGAGAATGGAGTTGAAATACTCAAACCTGTTTATCAGTTTCCAAGATTACCTGGTTTAAGAAATTATTATCCGAAGCAATTTGCTTCATATCTGCAGGACAGAATTGAACTTGGTGATTTAATAATCAGAGCAGGTTTAAGATTTGAATATTTTGATGCTGCGTCAAAAGTTCCGAGCGATTTGCAAAATCCTGCTAACACAATTCCCGGTGCACCTGAATCAAAACTTGTAAATACAAAAATTAAAACTGCTTTGGCACCCAGACTTGGTTTCAGTTTCCCACTTACTGCCTCAGCTTCAGTTTATTTTTCATACGGACATTTTTATCAGCTTCCTGGTCTTAATCTTCTGTATGATAATTCTGATTACAGTTTACTTGATCAGTTGCAAGCTGGTGGCATCAGTTACGGAGTAATGGGAAATCCGGATCTTAAACCTGAGTTAACAATTCAGTATGAGTTTGGCTTGAAACAAGCATTAGCAGAATTTCTCGGTGTACAATTATCATTTTTCTACAAAGATATCCGTGATTTGTTGGGAGTGGAGTTTATTGATACCTATACAGCAGCTTCTTATGCAAGATTCACTAATGTTGACTTCGGCAGTGTTTATGGATTTACTCTTTCGATCTTCCAAAGAAATCTTGCAAACTTTAATACAAGTCTTGATTATACATTACAATTTGCACAAGGAAATTCAAGTGATCCGAGAGAAACTGCCAACAGGGCAGCTTCTGGTATGGACCCAAGACCTCGTGACTTGCCATTCAACTGGGATCAGAGACATACTCTGAATCTTAGTGCAATTTATTCAGTGCCTGATGATTATTCGATAAGTGCAATTTTCAGATTTGGTTCAGGTCAACCATACACCCCAGAAATCGGTTCTGGATTTGGTGCTTCACAGGAAACTAACTCCGGCAGAAAAGATCCATACTTCCTGCTTGATCTTAGAGCTGAAAAATATTTTGATTTTGATTTTCTCAACTTCAGTTTATTTGCGAGAGTTATAAATGTACTAAACACACACTATGTAAATGGATTTGTTTTCAATTCTACAGGCAGCCCTGATTATACATTGACTCCAAGTGCTAACCGCTCTGCTCTCTATGATCCATCAAGATTTTATGAGCCGCGAAGAATTGAATTTGGAATCTCATTCAGGAGTAAATCATTATGAATATAAAAAAATATTCTAATTGGTCTTTAATAGAATTTTTGAGTTCGTTTATAATTATTTCTTTGTCACCATTTGTAACTAATAATGCCCAGACAATTCTTCCATTGGTTCCTCCTGAATGGCGAGGTACGATTGATGCTGAAAGACAAGGCACACACGACGCTAATCTTATCAGAACATTATTTTATAATTTCGGAATGGTTGGAGATTATCCTGCAGATCCGCTGAATGTTGATTTGAGTGTCTTCCATTCAGTTGAGATCCCGAAAGGTTCAGGAGAAAACTACAGTGATGGTACTACACCTTTTGTGCTGTCTAAGGTAATACAGACTAATGGAAGTCCCGCATACATAATGCTGACCGGTTACAGAGAAAGACAAGGCACAAGTCCTATTACAAACAAGACAATGAGATTCGAACCAAGGTTTGGATATTTTCAGATTGATCCGAACATAAACAAGGGAAGATCACCTGCAATCAGTAATGATCCAAGAACCTGGCCTGATGAGTGGTATGATAAATTAAATGATCCTGATGATCCGGGTTGGAGAGGATCTTGGAATGGTTACTTCGGTAAAGCTCCGAAAGCTGATCAGGAGAGTTTTTGTGTTTATGATGATAATTATTACGATGCCTGGTCTTTTTACCCTGATTCCAGAGATAACACAAGAAGAGGTCTCGGATTAAGAGTAGAACAGAGAGGATTTCAATGGGCAAATCCACAAGCCGGTTATGTGATATTCTTTCATTATGATATTTCAAATGAAAGCACAACAAGTTATAACAACAATGTTATTTTCGGTTTATATATGGACTCCGGTGTCGGCGGCTCTGCAATTGGCAGAGATGGAATTCCTGAATCTGATGATGACAATGCTTTCTTTGATAAAGAAGCAGGATTGAATTTAGTTTATACCTGGGATAAAAACGGTAACGGGTATAAAGGTCCTACAGGTTATCTCGGTTATTCTTATCTGGAAACTCCGGGTAATCCTTTTGATGTAATTGATAATGACGATGATGGAATTGTTGATGAAAGAAGAGACAGCGGTCCCGGACAAGAAATAATCGGTCAGCAGGCAATTCTGAATTATGTTACTTCTAATTATGATTTGAATAAATTCAGAGAAGCACTTGGCGATATAACCAAACGACCAGCTTATCTTGCAGGAGTCTGGTGGACTGGTGATGAAGACCTCGATTGGGTAGCTGAATTTCATGATACCGGTGCAGATGGTGTGTTCGGTACAAATGACACTGGTGAAGGTGATGGTAAACCAACAGCAGGTGAACCTTACTTTGACAAAACTGATATTGATGAATCAGATCAGATTGGTTTAACAGGATTTAAGATGAATCGAATTCGTGCCGGTGTTGGCAATCCTTCATCAGAGGTTGATCAGATAGTATTCTTTGATGACGGTAAACAATGGCCTAAAAGATTATATGAAAATATTTTTACAAATCCTGATAGCGCTTTCGGAACTCCAGTCGCATTAAATTATAATATTGGATTTTTGTTCGCTTCTGGTCCTTTTATTCTTGAAGCAGGAAAGACGGAAAGATTTTCTCTTGCACTTGGCTTCGGCCAGAATCTTCGTGAATTAAGAACAACAACTAAAGTTGTGCAGCAGATTTATAAAGCGAACTATCAATTTGCAGTTCCGCCGCCGATGCCAACTGTTCAGGCATTTGCAGGTGATGGATTTGTTACTTTGACCTGGGACAATGTTGCTGAAAGAGCTTTCGATCCAATTACAAATGAAAATGATTTCGAGGGTTATAGAATATACAGAAGCACTGACCCAACATTTCTTGATCCTCAGGTGATTTATACAGGAACAGGCACAAGACCAATCGGAAATGGAAAACCAATCGCCCAGTTTGATTTGAAAAATGAAATTTATGGATTCTCTC
Organism: uncultured Ignavibacterium sp.; assembly: GCA_937934185.1. Classification (GTDB taxonomy): domain Bacteria; phylum Bacteroidota; class Ignavibacteria; order Ignavibacteriales; family Ignavibacteriaceae; genus Ignavibacterium. The sequence goes on from CALHAB010000107.1 coordinate 6,903, forward strand.
AAACCACAGTTGAAGGCGTTGCTTATTTCTTAGGAGAAGATACAGGACTAAAACATACATTCACGGATACAACTGTAGTTAATGGTCAGAAATATTTTTATGCTGTTTGTGCTTATGACAGAGGCGTTGATTCAGTTCAGGTTTATCCTTCTGAAAATTCAATTACTGTATCACAAACTTTAAGAGGCGGAATAATTTTACCCAAAAATGTTGTTGAAGTTATTCCTAATCCACCAGTAGTTGGTTATCAGGGCGCTGAAACCTTTAATCTTGTTCACGCTGAAGGAAGAGGTTCCGGTTCTGTAGTTCTTCAGGTTCTTAATTCAAGGCTAGTCCCTGATAATCACACTTTCAGTATTCAGTTTTATAGTCATGAAGATAGTGTAGCTGCAGAATACTATCGCCTTGTTGATGTTACTGCGGGCGATACTCTGTTTAATTTCGGAAATGATTTTGATGGAGAAGGAAGCGGGCCGGCTGGCTCCGGAATACTTCCAATTATTAAAACAAACAGAGTTGTCCAGATCGATTCTGCTAATACCGGATTATTTTCAGGCAGCAGCAATGCACCTTACAAGATAAGATATTCAGTTAGTTATCCGATAGGTTTTAAGAGAATCGGATTCCCAGATGATATAGATATTATCTTCAGCGACACTTTTATTGATACTTCAGTTGTTGGTATTGGTGCTCCTTCAAGACCGGTGAAGTTTACAGTAATTGCTAAAACATTACAAGGTGATCAGAAATTAAAATTCCGTTTCAGAAGTACTAATGCAACTCTTGGCTTGCCTGTAAATCATCAGGATTATATTGAAATTCTGACTGCTCCGTCAGCTCAACCAACTCAACTAAGACCAACCTGGAGACTTGAAGTTGATACGACTGGTCTGAACGGACAATCAGTTATTCCTCCGACTATCGGTGATGTTTATCGATTGAGATTGATTTATCCTTTAACATCAGATGATAAGTTCACATTCATAACAAAAGGTCAGAGTCTCAATAGTGATCTTGCAAAGCAGCAATTCTCTGAAGAACCTTATGTTGTTCCGAATCCTTATGTTGCTGCTGCAAGCTTTGAACCCCAGAGATTTGCAGTTATGGGAAGAGGCGAAAGAAAAATTGAATTCAGAAATCTTCCAGCAAATTGTACAATCAGAATTTATACATTGAACGGCGAGCTTGTGCAGACACTTAAACACAATGGAGATATTAATAAAGGTTTTGTTGAATGGAATTTAAGAAACAGTGATCAGTTGGAAATAGCGCCGGGATTATACATTTATCATGTTGATGGAGGTGATGTTGGAACTTACATCGGAAAATTTGCAATAATTAAATAGCAGGTGAAGAAATGAAAAAACAAAAACTAAGCTTCGGTTTAATTATCATTATTTCATCAATATTATTTTTTATTGAACCTGCTTTCAGTCAGAATAAAAGCGGAACAACAATCGGACAGTTTCTGAAAATTGAACCCAGTTCAAGAATTGTTGCAATAGGAAATGCAGGTGCGTCTTTATTTGGCGGAATTTCTTCAGTCTTTTACAATCCTGCAAGTCTTGGCAGACTTGAATCTAATGACATTGAATTCACATATAACAAATGGCTTGCTGATATTACTTATAATTACATGGCAGCTGGGGTAAAGATTGAAGGTGTTGGAACTTTTGCACTGATAGGCACTATGCTCAACTCTGGTGAAATGGATGTAAGAACAGTTGAACAACCTTTGGGTACCGGCGAAAGATTTTCTGTGAAGAATTTTGCACTCGGATTAGGTTATGGTCTGATGCTGACTGACAGAGTTTCTGTTGGTCTTCAGATAAATTATATCACAGAAATGATCTGGCATAGTTCACTGACTACGGTGGGATTAAACTTTGGTGTTCAGTATCAGTTAATGGATAAAGGTCTCACTCTTGGTGCAAGTTTCTCTAATTTTGGTGCACGGGCTTCTTATGATGGAAGAGACTTGTGGCTTAACTATGATATTGACCCTAAGAAATATGGAGATAACGATCAGCTTCCTGCTGAATTCAGAACTGATGCTTTTGCGCTTCCAACAATTTTCAGGGCTGGATTGTCATACAAATTCAATTTTGATAAAGATTATTCTGTTCTTATTGCTGCTGATGCTATTCATCAGAACGACAATAGTCAATCAATTTCTTTGGGGATAGAAATTTCTTTATTAGAATATTTCAATATCAGAGCTGGTTATCGGAATCTTTTCCTTCCGAATCTTGAAGGCGGATTAGTACTTGGTGGAGGAATTAAAAAAGATTTAGCTGGTTCATATAATATCAGATTTGATTACGCTTATGCTGATTATGGAAGATTGGCAGAAGCTCATAGAATCACTATTGGATTGGGATTTTAGTTCTACGGTGCTCCTTTAATGTGTTGGTTAGCCGGGCATATGGCTTCAAAAGTTGTATGCTCGGTTTAATTTAGTAACTTATTTCATGCTTGGAATGAATTTTTTTTAATCAATCTTGGTGACTTTGTGCCTTTTTGGCTGAATTTTTTCTTCTGCCACAAAGTCTCGAAGACACAAAGAAATCCAAATGTGCTTTATTTGAGTTAATAAAATATCTCGGAGTCTGATTTGAAAATTATTTCTATTATAGCGATCACTTTTCTGTCATTTACAATAATCTCGTGCAGAGATAATTCGGTTAAATCTCAACAAAAATTTTCTTATCAGGGAGAATTAAGTTACAAGCTAAGTGCTGATGAAGAAACTTTCCTCGATTCAATTCAGAGATATGCTTTTTATTATTTTCTTGGTGAATTAAATCCTGAAAATGGTTTAGTGAAAGACAGAACAGCAGATTGGTCAGCTTCAAGCATTGCTGCTGTTGGATTTGCGATTCCTTCTTATGCAATCGCTGCAGAGAGAAATTGGATTAGTCGTGATAGCGCAAGTCAGATAGTGAACACAATCTTAAAATATTTTCTTAACTCTGAACAAAGCGCTGATACATTAGCAACCGGCTACAAAGGATTTTATTATCACTTTCTTAATATGAAAACCGGTAAAAGAGACTATCACTCCGAGCTTTCAACAATTGATACAGGACTTTTAATTGCCGGAGTAATATTTGCCCGTCAGTATTTTGATCGAAATAGTGAAATTGAAAAATCAATACGACAGACTGCTGATAAATTGATTGAAAGACTTGACTGGAATTTTTTCAGAATGAAGACAGATGATCAATACAACAATTCAATTTGTATGGGTTGGAAACCTGAAGAAGGTTTTCATAATATGGGATGGATTGGTTACAATGAGGCAATTTTACTTTACATCCTGGCTGCTGGTGGTAATCTTGAGAATCCTGTTGAATCCTATGAGGCCTGGTTAAATTCTTATGACTGGCGGGAACCTTATAAAGGATTTGCTCACGCAGTTTTCCCTCCGATGTTTGGTCATCAGTATTCTCATATGTTCATTGATTTCAGAAATCTTTATGACAGTTATATGAAAGAAAAAGGTATTGATTATTTTGAAAACTCACGACGGGCAACTTACACTCAACAGCTTTATGCTATTGAAAATCCCAGTGGTTGGGTTGGATATGATTCTCTTTGCTGGGGAATTACTGCCTGCGATGGACCTGGTGAAAAATATAATTATGATGATAAAAAATTTCTTGGATATGCAGGAAGAGGAACCAGCGGACCTGATCTTGTTTTTTTTGATGATGGTACTCTAGCACCAACTGCAGTTGCCGGTTCAGTTGTTTTTGCTCCGGAGATTTGTATTCCAACATTAAAAAATATTACTGATAAATACGGGCCGAATGGTTTATGGTCAAAGTATGGTTTACTCGATGCCTTTAATCCGACACTTAACTGGTTTAATCCTGAGTACATTGGAATAGATCAGGGACCGATTGTGATTATGATTGAAAATTTACGAACTGGTTTGGTCTGGAAATATTTCATGAAAGACCCTCTGATTCAAAAAGGACTTGAGAAATTAAATTTTCATTATCCGAATAACAGATAGTCATCACTCAAATGAAAATAAAATCTGTTTTGAATTTTTTAATAGTATTACTTCTTTTTAACACTTTAAATTTTCATCATACATTTGCTCAAAAAATATTAATTGAGAGTTTTGATAATATTGACAATTGGAAAATTTATAAATCAGAAGGTGTTGAAATAAACTTATCACAAGTTGATGGCATAAACGGGAAAGCATTAAGACTCGAATATGATTTTACAAAAGGTGCTGGTTACGGTGGAATTCAAAAACTTTTTGAAATTGTGCTGCAGGAAAACTATCAATTCTCTTTTTTCATCAGAGCAAACTCACCTAATAACAATCTGGAAATAAAATTCCTTGATGAAACCGGTGAAAATGTCTGGTGGATGAATAACCGTAATTATACCTTCCCGAAAGACTGGACAAAGTTCACCGTTAAAAAAAGACATATTGAATTTGCCTGGGGACCGACTCAGGATAAAGAATTAAAAAAAATAAACCGGATTGAATTTACCATTGCAGCTTTTAACGGTGGTAAAGGTTGGATCGAACTTGATGATCTCTACTTTGAAAAGTTGCCTTATGAACAACAAACAAAGCCAGATCCTTTAATCAAAGCTTCGAGTGAACTCAGTAAAGAGTTTTCTGTAAGCAATATTACCGATGGAAATATCGACTCAAAATGGCTCAGTGTTGAATCTGAAGAAGAAAAATTGCTGATTGATTTTCAAGACTTCAGAGAAATCGGTGGATTTACGATTGATTGGGATGAAGAAAATT
>CALHAB010000108.1 GCA_937934185.1 uncultured Ignavibacterium sp.
TTTTCTGGTGATTCAATTGATTCAACGAGATAAAGAAGCGGTTCAACTTTCTTTCTGAAGTTGGTGAAAATATCTGGCAGATTATTGATTGAGAACGGAAGCTGGTTTGTGCGTAGTAATGTTTTTGATTCGTGAAAATGAATTGGGATGTTTAACCTTTTCTTTAATTCATCTTCAATAAAAATTTCCCCGCTTGTATCTTCTTTCTCAGCATAAATTTCATCTGCGTTAAACTTATTTACAATGTCAGCAAGTACATCTTCAGTTTTGCCGTAAGTTATTAAAAGATCAGATCCGAGCTTTTGAAGATTGATTTTTAGATTGTTAACCGCTTCCATTAAAAATATCGTTCTGAAACTTCCTGTTTTAGGGAATCCAAGATTATGTTTAATAAACCATCTTTCGTCAAAACAAAACACAGAAAGAAACAGAACATCTTCACTTTTTTCAAATTGCTTTAATATTGGCTGGTTGTGTAATCTTAAATCGTTTCGGAACCAATAGATAATTTTTTTCATTCTCGCACTAAATCTTTCTCAAAGAAATCATTGTTCTGTTTCTTCTGCATTTATCACTGCAGTATTTCACTTCATCCCAGACTTTCTCCCATTTCTTTCGCCAGTGAAACGGTCTTTTACAGACGACACAAATTTTCTGAGGAAGGAATTCTTTTTTCATTTCTTTTCGTATTCATCAATTTTAGAGCGGATTATTTCTGCGCTTTTCTTCAACTGCATTTTTTCTTTAACATTAAGTTTTATTGGTAATACGCCGAGATCACCTTCTCCGCCAATAAGATGAGGAAGAGAGAGAGTAACATTTTGAATTCCTTCAACATCATCTTTAAGAGCGCTGACTGTCAACACAGCACGATTATCGCGATTTATTACTTCAACAAGTTTTGCGATTGCGCCAGCTACACCGTAATAGGTTGAACCTTTGCCTTCAATGATTTTATATGCTGCATTTCTTACTCCGTCATCAATTCTGTTTTTTATCTCTTCGTTGAATTCGATGTTTCTGTGAGCAATAAAATCTTCAAGCGGGACTCCACCTATATCAACATTAGACCAGCAAAGCACTTCTGAATCACCGTGTTCTCCGACTACATAAGCATGAACATGCTGCGGATCGACTCCAATGTGAGAGCCAAGCAGTGATCTGAATCTTGCCGTGTCAAGCGTTGTTCCGCTTCCTATAATTTTTGTTGAGGGAATTCCGAATTCCTTTCCGATCTCTATACAAATGTGTGTGATTATATCAACTGGATTTGTGGCAACAAGAAAAATTACATTTGGATTTACTGCTGCAGTATGAGAAATAATATCTTTCATTATCGAAGCATTCTTTTCCATCAGCATTAATCTTGTTTCGCCGGGTTTTTGATTTGCACCAGCAGCAATAACAACAACCTTTGCATCTTTCAAATCTTCATAACTTCCGGCGTGAATATCTGTTGCTGCAACAAACGGAACTGCGTGCATAATGTCCTGTGCTTCTGCAACAGCTCTTTTTTCATTCGCATCTATAAGTACGATATCACTTGCAGCTTTACGCATCATTATTGCATAAGCTGAAGTTGCCCCTACCATTCCGCTTCCGATTATTCCAACTTTCATATTAATTCCGTTTTAATCTTTATAGTTAACTTTTTTTACCACAGACAGCACAGATATTCTCAGATTCTTTTTTGTGTTAATCTGTGTAAGCTGTGGTTAGTTATTTTTATCACTCAGAGAACCGCTGAGAAATTACTTAGCTATTACATCTGATTTTTCTTTTACCACTGAAAGTAACTCTTCACATTTATCCCAAAGCTGTTTCTCTTCATCGGGATTGTTGAATTTACATTTCTCTTCTTTCCGCTGATTAAAGAATCCGCCATTGCTTCCATCAATCTTTTCAGCAGAGGCAAGCCAGACAATTGTATCAGCGCCTTCTTCAATTGTTCTGCCTTCAATCAATGCAAAAACTTTCAACAGAAATTTACCAATAACATTTTGTTCTCTGAAAAGCTCTGTTGTAGGAACAAATCCGGGAGTTAAAGAATAAACTGATATATTGTCCTTCTCCAATCTTCTTGCCCATTCACGGGTTAGCATTCTGTTTGCCTGTTTAGTTTGTTTGTAAGCAAGAGTTTCATTGTAACTTCTCTTATCAAAGTTGATATCGTCTATGTCAAGTCCGCCGGCGTAGTGAGATGCAGTATTAATAATTCTTGATGGAGCGGCTTTTTTTAATTCATCAAGAAGCAAATGTGTTAAAAGCTGATGACCAAGAACATTAACTGCAAAAGTCTGCTCAACACCAAGATCAGTTAACTTTTTGGTTTTAGTCCAGAGACCGGCATTGTTTATAAGCACATCAAGTTTTGATTCTTCTTTTTTGAACTGCTCAGCAAATTTAATAATTGAATCAGTTGATGCAAGATCGAGATGTCTTACAAATACATTCTGATTTTTAGTTTCATTAACAATTTCTTCTCTTGCTTCATTTGCAGAATCCATTGATCGGCAAGCCATATAAACTTTAGCTCCGAGTTTAGCAATTTGCTTTGCGGCCTCTTTGCCGATTCCTTTATTAGCACCGGTTATAATTACTACTTTATCTTTCATTTTATCCTCGTTTTGTTTGTTTTATCGTAGAATTATTAACAAGATAGAATTGTAAATCGTTCATTAAATTTGAATTGTAGGGACAGGGACTGCCCTGTCCGTTTCTAATTTTTATAAAAAATCATAAAGTCATCGGGAAGACCGTACACCATTTGGTGCAATTGAAATTCAATTTGGACTTAAGTAAAAAAATGTTCGTGAAAATATAAAACGTGAAATAAAACCATAAAACTTTAATTTGTGGTACAGAAGATTAAATGGAATAAAACAATACATCTTCATTACACTTTTAATAAGCGAATTATTTTAAAGGTGAGAAACAGCAGAAGCGAATTGATAGTGAAATTAAAAACAGTGACATTTTGCCGCTTTGCGTAGTAGCGGAAGTAGAAGCACTAATATCTCTGCCAGCACTGAATCCCGCAGGTGCGGGACACAAAGCTCCAAGTTTGCACAGCCTGTCCCGACTTGTCGGGGTCACCCCGCCTAACCTGCCTGCAGCAGGCAGGCGCAAAACCCGTGTTATATGCCGGCTTTCTTCTCATTGTCGGTTTGCTTTACTCCAAAATATTAGGTCTAAAAGTTTCAAGTCAGTTAGTTTGTCGTGCTGTAATATTCCTTTTTTATCCTTCTGTTTAAATCTCTCTCTAATGATTTTTAGTAAATGTTTATTGTCATTTGCCCAATGTTT
>CALHAB010000109.1 GCA_937934185.1 uncultured Ignavibacterium sp.
CGCTTGTATTCATAAACCGTTCCACCAAAGGCGGACAGGTAAAACGGTTTGAAACTTTTACTTTTTTCTCATTAACCTACGTCTTAAGTCGTGGGTTAATAAAATGAAAGCTAATAATACTGAACGTTTCAACGGTTTTATCGCTCATCAAAAAATTAGGCGGTCAACTTGAGTAAATTAAATTTAACAGATAATAAATTCTTACAAATTTAATATTTTATTATCTACTCTGATGAGTATGAATAACTGTTTATATTTCTCTCCCATAAAGTTCGCATTACAATAGTCCTGAACCAAAAAATTAGTCTAACATCATTAAAAATTAAGCAGGAGGCATTATAATGATTAGAAAACGTGCTTTCGGTTTGTCAATTGGGGTTGTAATGGGGTTATCATTCTTATTTCTGACATGGTTTCTTCTCTGGAGAAATTCACCGGGAGAAATTATGTCCAAGCTCAGTTCAGTTTTTCTGGGTTATTCATACAGTTGGTTTGGAGGTATAATCGGATTCATTTGGGGATTAGTTGTAGGTTTTATCCTGGGCGTTCTTATCGCCTGGTTTTATGATTTATTTTCAAAAATGCTCTATAAAGAGAAATAAATTACAAAATCCCCGTTTAATCAAAATATTAAGCGGGGAATTTTTCTTTTGTATTGAAATAAAAAATTCAGTTTATATAACCAATCTTATTCCTTTATAATCGGTTCTTAATTACTTATATTTGCACCTGTTTTTAATAAAAATTATACGGAAGACAGGATAAAATATGAGTTCATTTAAAGAAGAATTAAATCCCGCCCAACTTGCAGCAGTTGAATACATTGAAGGTCCACAAATTATAATTGCCGGTGCTGGTTCTGGAAAGACCAGAGTTTTAACTTATAAAATTGCATATCTCTTAAAAAAGAACTTTAAACCTGAAAGCATTCTGGCTCTTACATTTACTAATAAAGCTGCAAATGAGATGAAGGAGCGGATTAAGGAACTTGTTCCTAAAAAAGCAGATTCGCTCTGGATGGGAACATTTCACTCTATCTTTGCAAAAATTTTAAGAATTGAATCAAAGCATATCAACTACAAGAGTAACTTTTCGATTTATGATACTATTGATTCGCTCTCTTTAGTGCAGAATATTATGGAAGATTTGAATATTGATCAGGATAAAATTCAGCCCGGAGCAATCAGACATAGAATCAGTTTCGTTAAGAATCATATGGTAACTCCTGAGGAATTCAGAAAAAGCTATGTTAAATCTTTCTTCGATGAGAAAGTTGCTGATGTTTTTGAAGAATATGAAAAGAGATTGTATTCATTCAATGCAATGGATTTTGATGATTTGCTGCTGAAACCTATTTATCTTTTTAATGATAAGCCTGCGATCCTGAAAAAGTATCGTTCAATGTTTGAATATGTTTTGGTTGATGAATTTCAGGATACAAATAAAGCTCAGTATGAACTTCTGAAAACTCTGGTTCCAAAAAATGGATTGATTTCTGTCGTTGGTGATGATGCTCAAAGTATTTACAGTTGGCGTGGTGCTCAGGTAAGCAATATGCAGGAGTTTCAGAAAGATTTTTCTAAGGTAAAAATTTTCAAGCTCGAACAGAATTACCGCTCAACTAAAATTATTCTTCAAGCTGCTGACTCAGTTATAAAAAATAATCCGAATCAGCTGGAGAAAACTTTATGGACAGATAATGAAGAAGGTGAACCAATCGTACTTTTGAAATGTGCAGATGAAAAAGATGAAGCCGCTCAGATTGCAAAGTATATCAAACAGGAAGCATCAAAAAAGAAATTAACCTTTAAAGATTTTGCTATTCTTTATCGCACTAATGCTCAGTCCCGTGCTATGGAAGACATATTCCGTCGTGAAAAAATTCCTTATACTATTATTGGCGGAGTAGAATTTTATAAAAGGAAGGAAGTAAAAGATGTGATCGCTTATTTGCGGGTAATCGCAAACCCTAATGATCAGGAAAGTTTACTTCGTATTATGAATTTCCCCCAAAGAGGAATTGGAAACACTACCATCGTAAGAATGCTTGCCTTTGCTAAAAAACATAATCTTACTTTGTTCCAGACAATGGCAAGAGTATTTGAAGTAATTGACATCAAAGAGAGAATCCAAAAGAATGTTAAAAACTTCAAGATATTACTTGATAAATACATCGGACTGAAAGATAAATTATCAATTGGTGAACTGACCAGAGCATTGATTGATGAGCTTGGCATAATTAAAATGTTTAAAGAAGATAATACTCCTGAATCTTTGCAGAGAATGGAAAATGTTAATCAGTTGATTGCGTGGATATCAGAGTATTCAGAACAAAACAAAGAAGTGATGCTCGAACAATTTCTTGAAGAAGTCTCTCTAATATCTGACATCGATAATTATTCCGGTGATAAGAATGCAGTTGCAATGCTTACTTTTCACAGTGCTAAAGGGCTCGAATGGCCAATCGTTTTCGTAACCGGTTGTGAAGAAGATATATTCCCGATTGCTCCTAAATTCAGTCAGGATACATCAGTCGAAGAAGAAAGAAGATTATTCTATGTAGCACTGACCAGAGCACAGAAAAAAGCTTATATAACTCACGCAAGATCAAGATATCGTTTTGGTGAAGTTGCTTACCAAAGCCGCTCAAGATTTATTGATGAACTTGATCCTTCAACTTATAAAGAAGTAAATGGCGGCCTGGGCAGAAAAGGAAATCGTAAAACCAAAAAAGAACTCTACTACGAATATTTCCAGAATGTTGATTACGAAAACTTTAATCAGGATGGTGCTTCACTTAAACCGGGAAGCAGAGTTATGCACGATAAGTTTGGACTTGGTCGTGTGATTGATGTAGTTGGTAGTGGTGATATGACTAAAGCAATAGTTCACTTTGAAGGAAATAATGTTAAGCAGCTAATGCTTAAGTTTGCGAAGCTTAAAGTTCTTTAACAGTAATTTTAATTAACTGAATTTAAATTGATTTTAAGGAGTTGATTTTATGACAATTGCACCTAAAAAATTGGCAATACTTGTTGGTGGTGGTCCTGCACCCGGAATAAACAGTGTTATCGGTGCAGCAACAATTCGCGCAGCAGTTGAAGGCATAGAAGTTCTCGGAATTAAAGATGGCTTCCAATGGATTATGGAAGGCGATATTACCCGCGTAAAAGAATTAACAATTCATAATGTAAGCCGTATTCACTTCAGAGGCGGTTCATACATTGGAATATCAAGAGCTAATCCAACGAAGGATAAAAAGCATCTTGAAAATACCGTTACTTCATTACTCAGACTTAATGTTGATAAACTTATAACTATTGGCGGAGATGATACAGCTTACAGTGCACTGAAAGTAAATGAAATGGCTGCCGGAAGAATTAAAGTTGTTCATGTTCCAAAAACAATTGATAATGATCTTGATCTTCCGCATGGAATTCCTACTTTCGGATTTCAAACAGCTAGACATATTGGTGTTGATATAGTAAAAAATCTGATGGTTGATGCTCAAACAACTTCCCGTTGGTATTTCGTAATTTCTATGGGAAGAAAAGCCGGACATCTTGCTCTTGGAATTGGAAAAGCGACAGGCGCTACTCTTACTTTGATACCCGAAGAATTCACAGGCAAAGAAATAAAGTTAAGTCATATTGTTGATATTCTTGTCGGTGCAATTATTAAAAGATTAAGCTACGGAAGACCTGACGGAGTTGCTATAATAGCAGAAGGATTAGTTGAACATCTTAATCCAGCTGATCTTGAAGATTTAGTAACTGTTGAAAGAGATGCACACGATAACATTCGTATAGCTGAAATTAATTTCGGAGAAATTCTTAAAGCAAAAGTTCAGGAAAGACTAAAACAATTCGGATTAAAGTCAACAATTGTAGCTAAGAATATTGGTTACGAATTGCGTTGCGCTGATCCTATTCCATTTGATATGGAATATACCAGAGACCTTGGATTTGCTGCTTCTCAGTTTATTCTCAGCGGTGGAAGTGGTGCAATGGTTTCAATTCAGAATGGAAGATTTGTCCCTTTATATTTTAATGATATTCTTGACCCCAAAACAAAAAGAACAAAAGTTCGAATGGTTGACCCTTCATCAGAATCTTTCTACATAGCCAGAAGATATATGCTAAGATTGAATCAGGCAGATTTTGATGATCCTCATGAATTAGCAAAACTTGCTGCAACAGCAGGAATTTCAATTGAGGAATTTAAAAATCAATTTTATTATCTGATTGAAAATGATCTGTTGTATAAATTTATTCGTGAAGGTAAAATTGAATTAGCTTCACAGGATAGTAATTGGGCATACAATCCGCCGGTTGCTTCAAGAGATGCTGAGAATGAACTGAATGGCGAGTCAATGCTGCCTAATTTATAAAATTAAAAATTTATTTAATGAGCCCCGATTGATTAAATTCTTTCGGGGCTTTTCTTTTTATTTGGAATTATTTCCTTTGAGTACTTTATAAAAACAAAAAGAAGTTAGAGATAAAATTACTCCCCAAGCCAAAGCTAAAAATATCCACCCTTCGGTTGTCATTCCCATTAGAAAATCTCCTTTCTGTTATTCCATGCTTTTTTGACAAGCCAGATAATTCCGCCAAATAGGAGCAGCATTAATGCTCTCGAGCCCCAGATATATGGAACATTTTCCGCCGCAACATTTTTCAACAATAAAGTGGGAAGAGCATTTTGTACAAACCACCAAATCATAATTCCTGCAAGAATGACAGGAGTAATGTACTTCATTATGTAATAAAAAATTCTCGGGATTTTAATATCACCACCATCATTCATTTCTTTCCATGCTTTATCTGCTCCGAACACCCACATAAATAAAATTGTTTCCATCAAAGCGAAAACAACCAATCCGAAAGTTCCAGCCCAATAATCCATTTCATCAAGAAAACCGTATTTCAAGAAAAACACAACGAATTGAACTGAAATCAAGACTACTGCGGCAAGAGTTAGTACTGCTTTTCTTCTGTTCATTCCGAATTCATCTTCAAGAAAAGCAACAATTGGCTGACCCATTGCGACTGAGGAAGTAATTCCTGCAAAAAATAAAAGTAAGAACCAGAGAAAACCAAAAATTTCCCCAAGCGGTAAATGAGCGCTTCCGAAAATTGCAGGCATTGCAACAAATCCTAAATTAAAAGCTCCGCCCTGTGCAATTTCTTTTGTCATATCTAATCCGAAAAATGCAACTGCAACAGGAATTGCTATTGAAGCACCTAAAATTACTTCAGCAAATTCATTTGTTGATGCAGTAGTTAAAGCTGAAAGCGCAATGTCATCTTTTGGTTTCAGATAACTTGCATAGGCGTGAATTGTTCCCATACCAACTGAGAGAGTAAAGAAAATTTGTCCCGCTGCGGCAAGCCAGATAATTGGATTTCCCAATTGATTGAAATCAGGATTCCATATGAAAGCAAAACCATTTTCAACTGAATTTTCTGGCAATGAAGGATCAGGAGTTCCTAAAGTTACAACACGAACAACAAGAATAATTGCAAATATGAAAAGCAAAGGCATTGCAATCTTTGCCAGTTTTTCTATTCCCTGAGCAATTCCACGATAAAGAATATAAAAGTTAATGCAGAAAGTTAATAACATTAAAAGGTAAGCTGTCCAGATTGTAGAAAAGGTGTTTGACTCAGTTACGCCTTGATAACTTGAAAGAAAATTAGGCATTGTTTGGACAGTTTCATTTGAGAAAAATCCCAAAATGGAAAAAATGCTGAAACCAAGTGTCCAGGATTCAATGTAAGTATAATAAATAAGAATTGTAAGTGATATGAATAATCCAAATGAACCGAGATACTTTGCAAGTTTATGTTTCCATAAAACATCGAACATACCTGGTGCACTACCGTGTCTGTATTTCCCACCGTGTCTGCCGATGCCCCATTCAATCCACATCAAAGGAATACCGAGTAAAATAAAAAAGATAAAGTAAGGAATCATAAAAGCGCCGCCGCCGTTTTGTGCTGCCTGAACAGGGAATCTTAAAAAGTTTCCTAGACCAACAGCATTTCCGGCAACTGCTAGTATTAGTCCGATGCGTGTGCCCCATTGTTCTCTTTCACCAGAATTAGCCATTTATCCTCCGGTTGTTGAAGAATTAAAAATTTGTGTGCTGAATATCATTACTTTCATCTAATTTTTCAAATGAAGGGAAAATTTTTTAACAGCAGGTTTTCAGAGGGAGTTTGCTCACAAATCTGTTTTTCTAATTCATCAATTATTTATTAAATTTATTGCAGGTAAAAATTAAAAGGAGTTAACTATGCCAAAAAATTTTGTATCCAATAAAGATGAAACCGTCAGAATGTTTAAGAATGATTTTCTTGAAGCTTTATCACGCGTTCATCCTTCAGTTCCATTGATTATTTATGTCCCTGTTGTTTTATATGTTCTTTATTTATCTGTTGTTGATTACTCACTTTCGTTTTTAACAATAGCCGGACTTTTTGTATTCGGTCTTTTCATTTGGACAATTACCGAATATTTTTTGCATAGATTTATTTTCCATTTCAAACCGAAAAGCCAGTTGGGTGAGAAACTTCATTTTATTTTTCATGGAGTTCATCACGATTATCCAAGCGATTCAAGAAGATTAGTTATGCCTCCTTCTGTTTCTATTCCTTTGGCGGTTTTATTTTTCTTTCTGTTTAAATTTCTCATTGGTTCGATTTATGTCTATCCGTTTTTTGCAGGGTTTCTGGTTGGATATTTATTTTATGATTTAACACACTATGCGATTCATCACTTTAATATGCACAGCAAGTTCTGGCTTGAAATTAAAAATCATCATATGCGCCATCACTATCTTGATCCAAATAAAGGTTTTGGCGTCAGTACACCATTGTGGGATATAATTATCGGAACTAATTTCAGACTGAAAAAAGAAGAACAAAAAGCCAACTGAAACTTTATTAGCAGACTTAAGACAATGAGCTCGATCAAAGTTTTTTTTGTGATTGTTTTAAGTCTGCTATTTCTTTCCTGCAATACTCAACTAAAGGAAAAATTATTAATTAGATTAACTCAGGTTGGTTTTTTACCCGATGATTATAAGTCTGCAATAATCATATCAAAAATTCCCTTTGAAGAAAAAATTTTTAGAATAAAAAATTCTACTGAAGGAAAAATATTATTAGTAGATTCAATCAAACCGCTTCCTTTCAAACTTAATCCTCTTTTTAATTACTCAGCATTAATCGAATTTTCAGATTTAAAGCAGTCTGGCGAATACTTTTTAGAATTTCAAAATCAAAAATCTTTTAACTTTTTAATAGATACTTCATTGTTTAATTCTGTTAGAGATTCACTCAGTCTGTTCTTTAAAGTACAGAGATGCGGTCCGACGAATCCTTTGCTTCATAATATTTGTCATCTTCAGGATGCAACTAAAGTTATTGGTTATTCTGATTCATCAGCTATTGATCTTACCGGCGGCTGGCACGATGCAGGAGATTACATTAAATTTTTATATACAACAGCATTTTCAACATATCTGCTTCTATTTAGTTATGAGTTTGAACCAGAAAAATTTTCTTTTGATTTAGACAATGACTCTGTGCCTGATATTCTTCAGGAAGCAAAAGTTGGTCTGGATTTTTTACTTCGATGCAATTTTGCTGATGATGCTTTTATCACTCAAGTTCAGGATGATAACGATCATAAAGTTGGTTGGCGGATGCCTGATGAAGATACATTAACTTTTAATCGTCCTGCTTTCGTTAAAATGAATAGAAGTCAGATTGGACTTTATAGTGCCGCACTTGCTATTGCATCAAGAATCTGGAGAGATAGATTTTATGATGATAATTTTTCTGAAAAGTGTTTGAATGCTTCAAAGAAAATTTTTGAAATGAGAGATATAATAAAAGATTATTCGGATGATGAAAAATATTATAAACAAAATGAGTATCACTCAAAACTTGCATTAGCAGCCGCAGAACTCTTCAAATCCACAAAAGATGAAAAGTATTTACAGTTGGCTTTCAATTATGGAAAACAGATTGGTGAAAATAATTGGTGGAGCTGGGGAGATTTTAATGCATTAGTCTTCTATAAGCTGGCAGAATATGACTCCGGTTACATCTCAAGACTGAAATCAATCCTGGTATATTACCAGAACAATTCTGATTCAAACTTATTTGGCGAAGCGCATCAATATAATTGGGGAACAACTCATTCATTGTCAGGGGTTGTGTTGAGTTCCATTTTATACAAAAGACTGACTGGCTCAGATGCTTTTGATAGACTTGCCTCTATCAATCGTGATTATCTCCTTGGCAGAAATCCGTGGGGAATAAGTTTTATTACAAATATTGGGAAAAAATTTCCAAAAAAAATTCATCATCAGATAGCTTATTTTAATAGAGGATATCTGCCTGGTGCATTAGTACCTGGTCCTGCACCAGATTCACTATTTAAAGACAATAAATTTTATTTTACTGATGATAAGTTGAATAAATTCAATAGTTCATCAGTCTACTATGATGAATTTGAAAACTACATAACTAACGAACCAACGATCTCCTCAAATGCAACTGCATTATTTATCTTTGGATATTACTCCAGATAGTAACTTTACTCTTGTTGCAATATAATACAACATTTTTAAGCTTGTCTCTTAATAGTTCAAAGTAAATTCAATAATTATGATTATCGAACGCATTGAAGCAAGTTGGCGGTATAATTTTTGGGTAAATTCTTAAAATTTTAAGATAAAAATGAAAAAAGCTGTGCAACTATTTCCATCAGGAATCTCCATTATTGACAGTGCCTGGGGAGGGCTTTACAGAGGCGGCACTTATTTATTAGTCGGTGAAAGAAAAACAGGAAAAACTCTTTTGAGTATTCAGTTTGCAGTTGAAACTGCAAAACAGAAAGAAGTATGTCTGTTTTTTACCAACACAAGACCAAAAGATTTAATGATTCAGGCAGCATCTATTGATGTTGACCTCGAATACTATATGAACAAAAACTTAATTATTGTTGTGCGTGTTGCTCCACCGCCTGAACAATCACAGTTTGGAAACAGAGATGAATATTTAGGGGAGTATCTTAGCGATATCGTCACAGTTGTTAATCAATACAACCCAACAAGGTTGGTTTTTGATGAAATCACTCCGTATGTAGAATTTGAAGACCCTGTAAAACTAAGAGAAATATTCTCAAACACATTTGAACAAATAGAAGATTTGGGAGTTACAAGTTTACTCGCTATCAGAGAACCTGCTTCTGCATCAACTCAAATGATATTTAATATCCTTAATACCTATGCTACGGGTGTAATTCAGCTTTACAAAGAAACTGATTCAAATGGTTCAACCAAAAGCGGAATAATTGATATTCAACCAAATATCGGACATACTGAAGGAAGATTTAAAGCTCATTATTCTATTGAACCCTACAAAGGTATCACTACTGATTTCAAAATTCCTAAAACCAAAGAAAAGGAAAAGACTTTTGAGAAAATCGGAAATTATATTCCTTTATCAGAAATTAAAACTTCAGGTGAAGAAATAACTATCCCAAATTTTTATTCACTTGATGACTTTAAACTTATTCTGAATAATCAGATTGCGATGTATAAAACCACAGGGCAGGTTTTTACTTTAGTTTCGTTCAAGCTCGCTTCGAAAGAGAACAGGAATTCTTCACTAACAATTAATCAGCTTAAAAATGTTATCAGGATTTCAGCCGAGAGGAAAGATAAAATTTGCCAGGTTGATGACCAGATTTGCGTTCTGTTAGTTAAAGAGGACCCAAAATCAGTCTCAGATTTCATTACAAAAATCAAACTTAACCTTCCAACTGATGAAACTTCAGAAAGAGATTTGATGGCTTCAGATGTTTTCTTTTATTACCTTAAAGTCTCTGACAACTTTGACAATGCTGATCAGATGCTGGCTAAAATTCATTTTGAAGTGAAGGATCCGGTAAATTCTCTTTCTTCGTGAAATGAAAATTTTAAACTCAATATTTCTCTCATTTTTTCTATTAAACTTATCTTTTGGTCAAACTGATCAATCAAAATTACTCAATGATTCTAAATCTCTGATTAATTCCGGCCGGTTTGGAGAAGCAATAGAATTATTAAACAGATATGTTGCTGCTAATCCTCAATCGGCAGAAGGTTTTAATTTAAGAGGACTTTGCCACGAGAAAAGGGGAAATTATGAACAGGCAGTTTATGATTTCCGTACAGCAGTAAGAATTTCACCAGGTGAAAAAGAAATATCAGAAAATCTTAAACGAGCCGAGAGTGATTGGTATCGTTTGCTTTATAACCAGATTGAAGGTTATAAAAGGGAAATTGCTATCAACCCATCAATTCCAAAAAATTATCTTGAAATAGGAAAATGCTATAAAAATTTAGGCGAATGGCAGGAGGCAGAAATATGGTACGATATCTATCTGGAAAAAGAAGAAGCTTCTGCGGATGAAATGCTGCGTTATACAGAAATTCTTGCAAAGAATAATCATATCCTGAAAGGAGAACCTTACTTAAAAAATTATGTTGAAAAGTATCCTGATGATCATCGGCTCTGGTCAAGATATGGATATTTTCTTTACTGGCTTGGTAAATCAAAACTTGCAGAGAATGCTTTTATACAAGCATTACAGATTCGTCCTTTCTTTAAAGAAGCATTGGATGGACTTGATTTAGTCAGAGGTAAGAAAACACTTTATTCAGTAAATAATACAACTTATAAATATGGCAAAGGCAAAAAAGAGAAAGTTTATTTGATTGATAGCTATTTAAGAACACTGAATAAGAATCCTGATAATGATGATTTAAGATTCAAATTGGTTGAAGAGCTTATTAAATATAATCGTATTGAAGAAGCTTATCAGCAGCTTGAACATTTGAAACAAAAGTATTTTGTTACTGATAGATTCAATGAGCTTTACTCTCAAGTCATTTCGAAAAGAAATGAATTAATAGATCAGGAAATTGATGAATTAAAAAAACTTTTGACAAATAATCCTTATGATAAAAAATCGGTAGTTGATTTAGCAGAGCTGCTTACTTTCAGAAATAAAACTAATGAATCAATTGATTATTTGAGTAATTACCTTCAATTAAATGATGACGATGAAATAAGATTTCTCTTAGCAAAATATCTTTTATGGAATTCAGATCTCTGTGAAAGTAAAAATCAACTTGAAATTTTGATTCAGAAAAAATATCAGAATTCCGAAGCTGATTTAATGCTCGCAAAAATATATTTATGGCTTGATACTGATTTACAAAAAGCAGAGTATCTGTTTGAAAAATATTTATCCAAATTTCCGGATGATAAAGAGGCGAATTCTGGTTTGATTGAAACGAGTATAAGACTCGGTAAATTTAATGACGCTGAAAAAATTCTTTACGATAAAAATCAACTTTTCACTTATCAAGAGATTGAAAATTTTAATAATAAAATCAAAGAATCGCAGCGATTAAGAAAATTTTCTGCAGAGTATAAAATTCTTGAAGAAGCCCGGCAATTATCTTCGAATAAAAACTTTCAACCAGCAGTCAGAAAATATATTGAGTATTTGAAATCTCAACCGGAAGACTTTCAGGCGAAATTAGAACTTGCCGATGTTTATGCTGCAAATTCAGAATATGATAAATCGAATAACCTTTATGAAGATATTCTTTCTCAGAACTATGATTTTGAAATTGATAAGCGCAGAGTAAAAAATCTCTTGTGGAGTGAGCAGTATTTTTCTGCAAACCGTGAGTTAAAAATATTATCACTAAAAAATCCTGATGATATCGAAATCAAATTATTGCTTGCTGATTCCTATTTATTCAACGGTGAAAAAGAAAAAGCTCGCGCAATCTACTACGATTTACTTAATCAAGCACCAGAGTCCTATATCTTAAATCAAAGATTAGTCTGGCTTGGAGATAAACCTTCATTTACAGATTTTAATTTTTCATTACAGCTAATTCCTGCTGCAAATTACTTCAATGACAATCAGAATTTCACTTACTCTGGACAATCTTTTTCTTTAAAGACTGCATTAACAAAAAATTTTGCGTTCGGAGGGGCAATCCACAGAGGTGGACTTTCTTCACTTAGTGAGGAAAGAACCTTATATCTGGTCAAAGGAACGCTTAATCTCAGGATTACTGAGATGATAAAAACTGAGGCTTCCTTTGGCCAAATATTTTTTAATACTAATGAAAAACAATTCTTTGTAGAGTTTAATTTTAACTTCGATAACCCAAATAAATTTTCATTTAAAAGTTTTTACAGAAGAACTGATGCTTCTTTGGAATTATATTCTCCTCGCTTGGTAGATAAGAGATTTTATGCCAATTCAATCGGGTTGGATTTTTCATTTTATCCGGGATTAAATTTTATACTTGCTTCAAGATATTACCTTATCTTACCTGAAGATAAAAATCAAGGCAATCAATTCATTTTCAGATTTGGCAATGAAATTATAAAAAATATTTCTGTTGGTTACGAGCTATTATATTATACATTCAAAGATCGTTCTGATTTTTATTGGTCTCCAAAGGATTTCATATCACATTCATTTTGGACAAATTTGAAAATATTAAATTCATCAAAAGCTTATCTGAACATTGGTGGAAAAGTTGGACTAATACCTGAAAATAATTATGTTCTTTCGGAAGCTTTCAGTGATTTCAAATATTATTTTCTGCAGAACTTATCATTTAGTTTTTACTTATCCGGCGGCAAGACATATCGAAAAGAAACCGGTGGTTATGGTTCATTTTCAATTTTATCTTCCGTGGTTCTTTACCTCTGAAATTGCTTGTTTAGATATGATACAAGCAGGTAATTCTTTCCTATAATGGTTCAGGGTAAAAAAAATCTAACCTTAAAAAACAGTTAAAATTTGCACTTTATGGCACTATTGTTGCCTCCAGTGTAATGATTTTTTCCAATCTAAGAAAGAGTAATTTTACGGTTAAGAGGGCTTACTACATATTTAATCAACCGGAAAATGAAAAGGAAAGAGAAAACTTAGAGCGAAAATATCTGCGAAGAATTTTTATTAGTGGTTTGTTGTCATTAGCTCTGCTTATAATAATATATCTGACATTACCACTTACAGTTCTTTCAGTTAGTGCACTGATAGAATATTCAGTTATTGTTGCTCTGGTAATTTTTCTTTTCATTCTGCTTGTGAGATATTTTGCCATTCTTATAATGGCTTATCTCTATGTGAATGAATATACTTTTTCTGAAGAGGAAAATGATTTCACACCATTTGTTTCGATAATCGTTCCTGTTTACAATGAAGAAAAAGTTATTCGTGAATCAATAAATTCCCTGCTTAACCTTAACTATTCAAATTATGAAATTATAATTGTTAATGATGGTTCAACTGACAACACGAAATCAATTTGTGAAACTCTCGTCGGTGTAAGAAAAGGAAAATTCACAAATGTTAAAGTAACTTTAATAAATAAAGAAAATGCCGGCAAGGCAACAGCACTTAATACCGGAATTGCATTTTCAAAAGCTGATTTCGTTCTTTGTATGGATGGCGATTCACAACTTCAGCCAGATACATTAAGGGCAGCGGTAAGACACTTTACTGATGAGCGAATTGGTGCGGTTGCCGGAAATGTTAAAGTGCTCAATCGTAAGAAATTCCTGACTGACCTTCAGGCGCTTGAATACATTGAAGGATTGAATATGGCAAGAAGCGCTCAGAGTTTTTTACGATTGGTGAATATAATTCCCGGACCAATAGGAATATTCAGAAGAAAGGCACTTGAGGAAGCAGGATTTTATTCAAGTGATACCTTTGCAGAAGATGCCGATGTAACGCTTAAACTTTTGGCCAAAGGATGGAAAATTTATTATGAACCACTGGCTATTTCATTTACTCAGGCACCGGCAACTCTACAACAGCTTTTGAAACAAAGATACAGATGGACAAGAGGAATATTACAGTCTGTCAGAAAGCATAAAAGGTTTTTATTTAATCCAACTCTGAATTTTGGATATACTTTTGTTCTGTGGACAATGTTTTATGAAGCTCTCGTATGGCCTGTTATGAATATTGCTGCAAATGCTTTCTTTATTACAGCAGCACTTGTTTTTGGGTTTTCTAATCTTTTGTTTTTCTGGTGGGCTGGACTTGCACTATTGGATATGATAACTGCTTTGTATTGTATAGCTGTTGAAAAAGAAGAATTCAGATTGATCTGGTATGCTGTGCTTTACAGAATGGTTTTTATTTTAATTATAGATATTTGCAAAACGATGTCAACTATCGAAGAGTTTCTTGGTATTCGTATGACCTGGGGAAAATTGGAAAGACAAACAAATACATTGACTGCTTCTATTTCTGGAAATTAATTAAGGAAACATAATGGAACTGATCCCGATACTTTCTACTATTATTCTTGTTGCTACAATCAGCACTTTTCTGCTTGCAATCGGGGCTTATATTTTATATAAAATACGAGAAAGAAAATTTCAGAAACAATCAGAATTACAGCCATCAAAATATAAAGCTGAGGTTGTTATGCCTGCTGAATCTCAGGTTGCTTATGTTTCTCCAGTTCCACAACAAATTTATGCTGAACAACACATTCCATCTGCTCCGGAAGAAGTGATAAGAACCTCGCAGCCATCACCAGCTTCATTTACGCCTCCACCAAAAGAATATTCTCCTTCAGCGGTTAAAGCAAAAGAGCCTCCGAAGAGAAAACTAACCGATGAAACCAAATTTATGAAGTACACTTCTGAGGGATATATTACTCCGCAAGAGGATAGAAGCTCAGGAGCTGTAAAGTGGAAGTGATAAATCGTAAATATGGAATAAGAATTAATTTTCTTTTCTTATTGTTAAGCGGAATCATTATTCTGCTATCCTCCGTTTTGATTTATCTTTTTGTCCTTCGTGGAGTATTTGGAAAATTCAGTGTTTATGATTTAATACCAACCGAACAGACTATTAAAAGTTTTTTTACTGGTAAGAAGATTGATACAGCAATCCTTTATTCCGAATATACTCAGAATGTTTTACCAAAAGGCAGTACCTGGCTGGTTGATAATATCGCTACCTGGAAAAAATTTCTTTCAAATCTGGATGTTAATTATGAGATCATAGATGATAAAAAAATTGAGTCTGATGATTTATCAGATTATAAGCTGATTATTTTACCGGGAATCAAAGCTCTGAGTGAGAAAGAAATTATTAAACTTAAAAAGTATCTTGAATCAGGTGGAAGTATTTTTGCAACCGGAGGAATCGCCTCTTATTCAAATGATGGCAAGTGGAAGGGCTGGCAATTTCTGAATGAGGTTTTTGGTGTTAACTTTACTAAAGAAATAAGTGTTAATGAAATTTATAAGATTCATACTCTGCGTGGTGGCTTACCTCTAACTGCAAATGTTCCCACCGGTTTTCCGCTGAGAGTTGCTACCTGGGACAGACCGATGGCTGTTGAAGTTCTTGATCCAAGAACCACTCAGGTAAGTTTCTGGTATAACTACAAAGCTGAGTATGGACTTGTTCGCGAAGAAATTAAAAAGACTGCCGGAATTGTTTATGGCAATTATGGAAATGGAAGATTTGTCTGGATGGGCTTCGAAATAAATTCTGTTATCGGAACGCAGGATGACTATGTTTATTTTGAAAAACTTTTTAACAACTCTGTTAACTGGCTTACTTATTCTCCGATTGGCTATGTTAAAGACTGGCCGACAGGTTATAATTCCGCTGCAATTGTATCATTTTTAATTTCTGAAGATTCGAAAAACATAGAAAACATTTTACCAATTATCAGGAAGGAAAATATTCCTGTCACTTTTTTTGCAGAAGCAGAGTTTGCTAAAAAAAATCCCGAAGTAATTAAAAAACTTTCTGAATTTGGCGAGATTGCTGCTATAGTTGATGTTGGTTATCTGACCTCTGTAAATGATAAAATTAATAAACTTGATTCTTTAGATCTTCAGATTAAAAAGATAGCAGAATCAAAAACAATTTTAGAAAATATTTCAGGCAGAAAACTAAAAGGTTTAATTCCACTTTACGGATTATTCGATCAGAATACGATTGCCGCGGGAATTAAGAATGGATTAAAATATTTAATTACTGACTCACTTACTGATCGTTCAGTACCTAAAACAATCATCAGAGGGAAAGACAGGATTTTAACAATTACCAAAACTGCCCGGGATGATTACGAAGTGATCAGGGATCTTGGTTTAACTCAACCCGAATTTCAATTTTATACTTATCAGGAAGATATTGACAGAGTATTGTTTGAAGGAGGATTGTATGTCCTTAAACTACATACAGACTACCAGTTAAAAAATGAATTTGTTCAGGTTGTTTCTGATTTAATAGCTGAATTAAAATCAAAAAATTTCTGGATAGCTTCAGCATCTGATATTCAAAGCTGGTACGAGAAGAAAGATTATGTTGAGATTAAAACTGAGAAAAGAGGAAGTAGTCGCGTTGCAATTAAAGTTTCAAATCCCGGAAATGAAATGATAAATAATTTAGTAATTGATATTGATCTGAATGAAAAAGTGAAAAATTTAACTCTCGATTCTGAGATAATAGGAACGCGTCCTGCATCAATCAAGCATAATGAAGGTTCGCAAATGCTGTATTTATACATAGACAAACTGGACGCAGGCGAATCACGAATTTATTTTATTGATTATGACAGAGTTACAAGTTGATGTTTTATTATGCCTGAAATAAACACAAAAATAATTTTAATTTTTCTTATCCTTTCGGCGGTATTGTTTTCTCAAAACCGGGTTGCACTTGTTCTAGATGTGGAGTTGGAGCAGCAGAACAATAAAGTTAATCAGGATCTGATAAATGATATTACAGCTTTTGAAATTTTTCTTATGCAGAATAAAATTGACTATTCAGTGATTAATACTGATGAATTGAATAATCGAGTATTACAAGAATTTGATGCTCTTATTTTTCCGACTTCAACTAATCTAAACGAAGAAAATTTTTATTTGATTGAAGAAGCCCTGAAGAAGGGAACAGGGATTATTTCTTTTGGAAATATAATTGTTTATGATGGGAAGGATTCAAGTAATGTTTGTTCAAAGCTGTATGGAGTTGAGTCACTGCGTAAAGATGAATTGGATAATTTTAATTTTATTCAGCAATTCAGTTTCAAACAGGGATTATTAAATTATTCAAATGATTTTGAACTTTTGATTAATTCGTTTGGATTAAAACATTTATATAAAATCAATCATAGGGAAATCTATTCCTTTGGGTGCTATAATAATCAAAATGAATTTACCACTTCATTCTATGGCTTTAAATCATCAGGTAGATTTGCTCACTTTGGATTTTCTTTCAGTAAAATTTTAAGTGATAAAAAAGCAATTAAAGAATTCGAAAATCTGCTTCTCTATATATTCAGGTGGATACAAAAGGATTCCGGAATTTGGTTAACAAAATCTGAAAACAACAAAAAGCATTTTCTCTTTCTTCTGGATTTAACAAGAGGTTCTTTCATCAATGAAACTATTATAAAGAAATTTACAGATCAAAATTATCCTGTAGTTTTAATGTCTGATAGTCCGGATAAAATCAGAGCTTCGTTTTATCCGTTCCGTGATGAAATATCTTTAGCATTAAAATTTAATTGTGATAATAATATTGATAGTCTTATTAAAAATATTTCTGCATCAAAATTAAAAATTGATTATCTGGTCGTTGAAAATAATTGTTTGGATGAGCGTCAAATAAGGCAACTTTCATTTTCAGGAATCAAAACGATTTTATCAAGAAATAGTAAAGAATCCTACTTAAGTTCAATTTATGACATCATCTCAATTCCTTATGCGGCGTTTAATTCGAATACTTGTACTCAGGATATTTTAATTACTGCGCTGTATCCAGAGAAAATAAATTGTGATGAGCAAGCAATTGATAAATTTTTCAATAAAGTATCAGAGGTAAAAGATGATATTAAACCTTTCAACCGGGATGAGTTGATTAGTGAATTACTAATCAAACAACTAAAAATTCTTACCTCTGAAAGAAATGGTGAATTCATCATTGATATCAAAAATGAAAGTGAAGTTGAATTGAAAGATTTCCTTTTGATTATTGACAGTAAAAAACTTTTGGATAAAATCATTTATGATATCAGGATAAATGGTAAAAGCAGGTTTGTGCAGAAGGATATATTAACCGGATATTATATAATTAATTTTAACTCGATTGAACCGAAATCAAATATCAAAGTAAACATTCTTTTCGATGAAAATATTTAATTGATAATATGAGAATCAGAATTGAACAAATAATCTATTTTATTCTTTTACTGACTCTTCTTTTGGTTAATATGGCTTTATTCTGAAAATTAAAGTAATACCAAAATGGGGTTAGCAGTATTCAATCTTTAAATAATAAAGATTTAATAATTATTTTAGCTATTAGTAAACAAAAATTTTAAGTGCACAAGCAATCTTGGATAAAAAGCAAACAAACATTTCAGAACTTCTCAATCCTGTAATTGAATCCCTTCCATATCCGGCAATTATTTTATCTTTTGATTTGAATGTAGTTCTTGCAAATCAGCTATTCGCTGAATTAACGAATCGGGCTAAAATCTATGATGCTGAGAAACTTTTCAGCTCAGATACAGCTAGTGAATTAAAGAAAAAATTTCTTTTACTTCGTGAAACGAATATCACTCAAAAACTATCATCAGTGCAAGTACATCTTGAAGAAAAAGAAATACAAACTGAGCTTATAATCAACCGGCTGCAGATTGAGGAAGAAGAATATTTCCTGATACTTTTTTTCTGTGATGAATTACTAATTAAAGATTTCAATGAAGTAAAACTGAAAATTACTGACCAGGTTAAAAATTATATTGATGAGGAATTGATTGAGTTTTTCTCCGAGATAAGTTCTTTGCTGCCCTTTACACTTTTAGTAAGAAACAGAATTAAAAAAATTCTTGACAGCAGACCTGAAATTATTTGGCTGAAAGATGAATCCGGCAAACTTTTCCTTTCTAATAAAAATTATGAAGAAGCAACAGGAATCAGTTTAGATGAATTGAAAAACAAATTCACTGATTTATTATTATTCCCTTATCAGTCAAATCTTCTACGGTCTGCTTGTGAATACCTGAAATTAACAAGGAAAGCAATAGTAATTGAAGGATTAAAATTTACTTCAGAAAAGGCCAATGGAAAAACTTTAGTGCTTTTACCTATTATTGATAGTCAGGGTAAATTCTACTTTTCAGCTGCAATTATTTCAAATGGTAGGAATTTTATTGAAAAAAATGAGTTAATTTTTGGTCAGATTTTTTCTGAAATACCATTGCCGGTTTTAATAATATCAGCTGAAGGATTGATTCAGCATGCTAATGAAGAATTTATTAAATTGGCAAAGGAGAAAATAAACAATTTGCTCGGTCAGCACATTCAGTCAATTTTTCCTTATTTATTGACTGAAAATCTTAGTTCTTTTCTTGAAAGCGAACTTATTGAAGAACAGATTCAGATTGATGAAGGTTTTAATCCTGTTGATGTTGGTTTCACAAAATATTTTCTGAAAGTTCGGAAACATTTTGCTCCCAATGGGAAACCAGAAAATCTTATTTTGTTATTTTATCCCTTTGAAAAAGCAGATGACCTTGAACATTTAATCAAGCATAGAGGAAGAATGTTTGACATATTAATCCAAAAAAATCCGGAACCAATTTTTATCTACGATAAAGAAAATTTAAAGTTCCTGGAAGTTAATGAAGCAGCACTTGAACTTTATGGTTATTCAAGAGATGAATTCCTGCAACTCGATTTGACTGATCTTTATTCACCCGAAGACATACAAACCTTACTTGACTCTTTTAGCGAATCTGAACTTGACAAAAAATTCAGCAGACCTTTCCGGCACAGAAGGAAAGATGGCAGTACAGTTTTTGTTGAAATAAGTCGATCTGAATTTAAGTTCAATGATAAGGATGCTCACTTTACAATTGTTCGTAATGTGACTGATTCGATTGAGAAAGAAAAACAATTTAAAGTATTACAATCAGTTTTTAATTCCGCTTCAGATCCTGTCATAGGAACTGATGCGATGGGATTCATAAAGTTTATTAATAAAGCTGTTACTGAAAAATTGGGATATCAAGAAAATGATTTATCAGATTCTTCTTTCATCAGTATTGTAAGAGATGAAGAAAGAGGATTAGTAAATACAACCATATTTCAGTCGTCTTTAAAAGAGCCAATTAACTTTCGATTGTCAATCAAAAAATCAGATAATCAGATTGTTGAAAGTGATTTGATCGCAAATCCAATACTCGATGTAAATGATGAAATAGAATCATTTACAATTGTACTCAGAATGCCTGAAGTAAAATCTGCTGAAGAGGAAAAGAAAGAAGTCATAAAAGAAGTTATTAAAGAAGTAATTGTTGAAAAGCCGGTTAAGTCAGTCAGGAAAACAGAAATTCCTGAATCAACATTTTTATCAGGAGTATTTCACGAATTACTTACACCGTTAAATGTAATATTTGGTTTTTCACAAGAGATAATTGACAGCCTGGAAAATCCAACTCCTGAACAACAGGAAGCAGCTGATATAATAAATCAGAATCGTATTAAATTACTCGATACAATGAACTCTGTAATTGAGTATACGGAAATAATTCAGGAAAAATCTCCGATTAAAAGTCAGCTGGTATCAGTTACGGATTTGATTGATAAGATAGACCGGCAAATAAAAGATTTGATAGGAATGAATGATATTCAATTTGGTTATGGAAAAATTTCTTCTTCTCTTTCTTTTGAAACAGATAAAGATAAATTTGAAAGAATGATAAGCGGCTTGATAAAAGTAATAGCAAGAGTTACCCGTGAGAAGAAAATTTATTTCTCAGCATTTTCATTGGATAACGATTCGTTTATGATTTCTCTAAGTGATCAGTATGGTTCAATCTCATCATACCTTTCCAATACTCTCGAAAAATTATTTGCAGAGGACCGCGACCCTAAAGATGTTGGCGCACCAAAATTAACAACACATCTGACGAAATTTTTTATTGATTTACTTGGTGGAAAGTTTGTCAAACAGGTTAATTTTGCCGGAAGAACTGAATGCGGATTTGTGTTTCCAATTAAACTTACAGCAAGACAACAAGTTGAACCACAGGAACTCTTTCAGTTTGATAAACCAACAGAAATCACAGTTGAACAACCTCAAGCAGAAGAACAAGTGGTTACAAAAGTTGAACAAGAAATATTAAGAGAAACAGAAACTTTGCAGGAAATTCCTCAGCAAGAAGATGAGTTCGAACCAGTAACTCCGGTTTCCGAAATATTAACTTCACAACTTCCGGAGTCTGAAAAAATTGAAAAACCAAAACTTGAGCAGGAAGATGAACTCACAGAAATATCAAATGAACTTGATAAAGATCTGGAAGAAGTAACAGAAGCAGCAGAGACAATAGATGCTGCCGCCTCGACCGAAAAGCAAAAAGAAATTATTCCGCCAACACTTGACCTTTCAAAATTAAATTGTCTTTACATAGAAGATCAGGTGGATTCTCAGATACTTTTCAAAGTTCAGTTAAAAGGGTTAAAAGATATCCAATTTGCTCCAAGTTTTGAAGATGCATTGCCACTGCTCGATAAATATAGTTTTGATTTTATCGTTATCGACATCAATCTTCAGGGCGAATACAATGGACTTGATGCACTTAAATTAATTCACAAAATGCCCGGTTACGAAAAGACACCTATTATAGCCGTTACCGCTTATGTTTTGCCCGGTGACAAAGAAAAATTTATAGCTGCAGGGTTTGATGATTTTATTGCCAAGCCAATCTTTCGTGAAAAAATGATTGACTCATTGCAGAAAATTTTCTTATCCAGATCTTAGACTAATCTTATTCTTTATTCATCCTCTTTACAGATTTCCTGAGAAAAGGATTTTTTATACTCCGATTTGCCACTTGACATTTAATTTTCACTAATTTAAGTTTACCATACAAATGTATGGTATTTTAGAGTAAGATTTAAGAGTATGAATAAGAGAAAAAATATCTTACTCTTAATCTTACTCATACTCTTACTCTTTTAATGTTTCAACTATGAAAAAAGAACTAACACAAATACAGAAAAAAATTCTGGATTTTCTGATTGAACAGAAAATTTCAAAAGGCATTCCACC
>CALHAB010000110.1 GCA_937934185.1 uncultured Ignavibacterium sp.
GCAAAGCTTCCCATCATTGAACCAGCAGTTGGAATACAACCCTCAGGACTTACATCAATATTCATAAAAAGTTTTATAAATCTTGAAGCTTCAGTTTTTAATTGTGCTATTCCGTAAATGTCAGGATATATTGCAGCAACACCTTTTTTTAAAGCTTCAATCTCTGCCATTACACCCACTTTAGCAGGAGGTAAACCTGGAATTCCCATTTCCATCCGGATAAATTTTTCACCCGTTGCTTTTTCAATTTCATCAACCAGTTTTTTTATTTCTCTTATAGTTGCATTACCAAGGTCTTCTAATTTGCTGTCTTTAATCTTTTGGGTTACAATCTGTGAATTGATTGGGGTTTCGCGAGATATGATTTTTGTATTCATAGACTACCGCCTGGAATATTTTTGAAAATCTTTATTTCAAACTTAACCATAATGATTGATTGGTGAAATAAGAGAATGAGAAATCAGGTATAAGGAGATAAGGTATAAGGAAATATGGTATTAGAATAATAGATAAAATTTTTTAATGAATTGAAGTTACGGAATTTGCTGTAATCAGATTTTTTAACACAAAAAACATATTGCTATATTTAAGTTATGGAAAATATTGAGTCTTCATTTAACAAAATCAAATCAGCTTTCTGGAATTATGAAAAGTTTTATATGATTCTATTTGACAAAATTCCATCTGAAGGAATTTTCACAAAAGAAAAAATTTTACCAAGGCTGCTTGAAGTATTGAGTTGGTATGAGATTCTTGATTTATTTGGTAAAGATTATTTAAAGAAAAACATTACGAAAGAATTGATCTCAAAAATTAAAAATCAGGAATTAAGGGATCGATATGAATATATTAGAAGAGTATTACACAACGAAATTATATCCGCTTCTGGATGGAGTGATAAAAATCGTAAACGTCTTAGATCTTCCATTTTATCTAACTGGAGGAACAGTCCTTAGCAGACATTTTTTTCAACACAGATATTCTGATGATTTGAACTATTTTGTGAATGACAATCCTCTCTTTATTGATCATTTTCAAAAATTTAATTCTTATCTTCTTAAATTTAGAGATGAATTAAATTTTAAGATTAATCCGGAAAGAACACTTGTTACGAATAATTTAATAAGAACTTTTATTATTAAAGATGACATTGAACTAAAATTAGATTTTTTCCGGTTAGATTTGGTGAATAATAATGGATAAAAAACTTGGTCGCATTGATAATCTTAGAAACATACTATCAAATAAAATTTCTGCACTTTACAGATTAGAGACGAAAGACTTTGTTGATGTGTGGTATATATGCAAAAATTATAATTTTGTCTGCAGAGATTTGGTAAAGGAAGCAAAACAAAAAGAAGTTTCAGTTGATCCAATTGAAATAAGTAATCTTTTCAGGACATTTCCGGCTGAAAACCTTAACTCCATTAAATGGATTAAATCAATTTATTATAATGATTATCCTTTGACTTATTAACAATTGCTGATGAAATACTTGAAGGAAAAGAAAATAAATTATAAGCAAAGAATCTTTAATTTTCCTGTTAGTTGATACAATTATTGATTGAGTTCATAATAATTCTTTAAATGTTATCATTCTTAAATTAAAAAATTTTTTTATCAAACTATTTAAGGTGTAAAAATGCACAAAGAACTGATTGAAAAAATAAATAATAAGTCTGCAATTGTTGGAATTGTCGGATTGGGTTATGTCGGGCTTCCGCTTGCACTTGAATTTGCTCACAAAGGTTTTAAGACAATTGGTTTTGATATTGATGAAAGAAAAATTCCAATACTTAATTCCGGACAATCATATATAAAACATATAAACAGTAACAAAGTTAGAGAAGCTGTTGAGTCGAAAAAGTTTGAAGCAACAAGTGATTTCTCCAGATTAAAAGAGACAGATGCAATCATAATCTGTGTTCCAACTCCTCTTAATGAGCACAGAGAACCTGATATGACTTTTATCGAAAACTCTGGAAAAGTTATTGCAAAATACTTACGCAAAGGACAGTTCATTTCACTTGAATCCTCAACTTATCCCGGCACCACCGAGGAAATACTTCAGCCATTGTTTGAAGATGCTCCGATAACACAAGGTATCGGGAAAGAAAAGTTTAAAGTTGGAACTGATTTTTATCTTGCCTTCTCGCCTGAACGAGAAGACCCGAACAATCCAAAATATTCGACTGCAACAATACCAAAAGTTGTTGGCGGAGTAACCTCAGCTTGTCTTGAGATAGCTTTGGCGCTTTACAATCAGGTAATAGTTAAAACTGTTCCTGTTTCATCACCGAGAGTTGCAGAAGCAACTAAATTGCTTGAGAATATTTATCGTTCAATCAACATAGCTTTGGTAAATGAGTTAAAACTCGTTTTCGACAGGATGAATATTGATGTCTGGGAAGTAATTGATGCAGCTTCAACAAAACCTTTCGGCTTTCAGGCATTTTATCCCGGACCTGGCTTAGGCGGCCACTGTATTCCGATTGATCCGTTTTATCTTACCTGGAAAGCAAGAGAATATGACATCAATACAAAGTTTATTGAGTTAGCCGGAGAAATCAACACTCTTATGCCTTATTATGTAGTTGAAAAAGCCGGTGAAGTTCTGAACAAACATAAAAAATCACTTAACGGATCTAAAGTTCTGATACTAGGAGCATCATACAAAAAAGATATTGATGATATGCGTGAATCCCCTTCTTTAAAGCTAATTGAAATACTTCGTGAAAAAGGTGCTGAGGTAGATTACTTTGATCCGTATGTTCCGAAGCTTCCAAAAACAAGAAAATATAATTATGATATGCACTCAATAGAAATGAATAAAGAAAATCTTTCAAAGTATGATTTAGTATTACTAAGTACAGATCATTCTCTCTTTGATTATAAATTTATAGCTGAAAATTCAAAGTTAATTATTGACACAAGAAATGCATTCAGGAAAAACGGAATTAAATCAGAAAATATTTATTTTGCATAGTAAAGAATTTGGGATTTAATATGAACAAAATTTTTCTCGCTGCTATTATAACATTTTTAATTTCCTTCATTAACTTGTATTCACAAGAGAAATATCAGATTGGAAGTGATTTAAGAAATTTAAGACAGACACAAGGTGCCTACTTTGATTATTCTGATCCTTCAAGTGTTAATATTAAAGTTCAGGTTTGGGGTTATGTGAAGTACCCTGGTTACTATGTAGTTCCACTTAATACAAATTTAAGCGAGTTATTCTCTTTTGCCGGCGGACCATTAGTTGATGCTAAATTAGAAGATGTAAGAATATTGAAGACCAATGAAGACTCAACAACACAATTACTCAGGTATGATTACAATGATTTGATGTGGGGAGAAAAAACAGTGACCAACGAAATTAGATTTCCAAAACTTGAAGCCGGAGATGTTATTATTGTTCCAGGTGAACCAAGATATTTTATCAGACAGGATATTTCATTTTATCTCTCAATTCTAACTGCTGTTATTTCTTCAGCAGCTTTAATAATCAGTATAACAAGATAATAAGACAGGATTAAACTATGAGTAATCAGCAAAGTAATGATATT
This sequence comes from uncultured Ignavibacterium sp., assembly GCA_937934185.1. GTDB lineage: Bacteria > Bacteroidota > Ignavibacteria > Ignavibacteriales > Ignavibacteriaceae > Ignavibacterium. The sequence goes on from CALHAB010000110.1 coordinate 3,570, forward strand.
TATTTTGATGAACAGGAAGGCAACACACTTAAAGATTACATTATACTTTTAAGGAACAACCTTCCTGCAGTTTTAATAATCCTACTGGCAAGTATTGCTATTTCTGTATTGTATGCATTAAAATCTCCTGACATTTACATATCACAGGCAGGTGTCAAGATTACTAAATCAGGGGGAAATATTCTACAGTCTCCCTTCACTACTGAATTCAGTGATTTTGGAAGTGATAGATTTATTGCCAATGAAATAGAGATTCTGAAGAGTTATAATCTGCGAGAGAGAGTTGCTGAATCGCTTCTTGATACTTTTCTTTTGCTTGGTAAACTAGATAGATATAGTTTATTGATTGAAGATGAAGGAGGACTTGTTAATGAGTCAAGAAAAATTACTTCAAAAGAAAATCTTATCCGTAAATTAGAAAAGGCTGTTTCAATTGAGCAAAAACGAGGACTTGATATCATAACAATCTCCGTTGAATCACAATCTCCTGAGGAAGCAGCATTTGTGGCTAATACTTACGCAAATGTTTATAAAGATTATAATCTCGAAATCAACAGAGATCAATTAACTTATGTAAGAAAATTTCTTGACGATCAGCGAAAAGAAAAGCGGGAACAACTCAATGAAGCAGAAGAGATTTTAAGAAACTACCAGGAGAAAGGCGGAATAATCGCCCTTGATGCACAGGCAAATAATCTGATTGCTCAGGTTTCTGATTTTGAAGCACAGAGAAACTCAGTGAAGATTGAACTGCTTGCATCTGATGAAGTTTTAGAAAAATTAAAAGATGAACTCCAAAAGCAGGATCCAAGGTTAGCTGAATATCTCGAAAGTGCTGCATCTGAATCATATATAAAAGCACTGCAGGAACAAATAGCGGAACTTCAACTTAATCGTGATATGGCTTTAACAAACAAATACTCTCAGGATCTCTCATTGAAAGAAAAGCTTAATGAATACGATAAAAAAATTAAAGACTTAAAAAGTAAGCTTGATGAAAAAATAAAAGTTCTTAAAGCTGGAATCTTTGCAAGCAGTCCTGAAGAAGTCAAAAACCTCTCACAAAAAATAATTGAAGAAGAAGTTAGGAATGGTTCGTTAAAAATACGCCTCAAAGGATTAAATGAAATTGTAAATCGTTACGAAGAAAGATTCAATAAACTTCCGAAAACATCACTTGAACTTGCAAGATTTCAGCGCAACCGCGAATCGCTTGAAAAACTGTACACGCTTGTAGAAGAAAGATATCAGGAAGCGCTGATAAATGAACAATCACAACCTGGTAATGTTTTGATAATTGATGATGCCCGCATACCTAAATTTCCTTCTAAACCAAATCGAATACTTATTATTCTGATTGGAACTCTGATTGGCGGCGGCTTAGCATTCGCTTATGTATTTACCAAAAATTATTTTGATAATAAAGTAAAATCACCTGAAGATTTGCGCAGAAAAAATATTAATGTTCTCGCGTGGATCCCGGAAATTGAAGGACTAAGTATGAATGGAAATGTGAAGAATGAATTCATTGTTACTATTAGTCCTGATTCAATACCTGCTGAATCGTTCCG
>CALHAB010000111.1 GCA_937934185.1 uncultured Ignavibacterium sp.
TGGTGATATTGATTTGTTCGGGTTGAAGGTTTCTGTGTTTACTAATAGTACTTATGCTAGTGGCAATGATGCAGGTACTTGCTGTCCAGAAAATGGTTCTGATTGTGTAATTGGGAATATTGTTAGGGAAAATAAATATTATAAAAAAGATGGATCTTGCCACGGATCATACTAATTCAATATGTATATCTTGAGCTGGTCGGTTGGCCAGCTCTTGAAATTAAATTTTTGTTTAGCTATAAAAATATCTCATGATTAATCCCAGAAATATCAAGTATTTAATCTTATCAACAATAATCTTGTTTATTAGCCTGTATTACTTCTTATTTTTTGAGGAATCAATCTTCAAAAAAGATCCTGTTCCATTAAAAAAGTTTTCTACATTCGTAAATTTTTTGGGGTTTCCTACTGAAGTTTTTGTAATTGACTCTTTATTAATTGTTATAGATAAAAAGCCTCAAGTAGGATATAAATTTATAAATATGTTCTCATTTGATGGTCAATTCAAATTTTCATATACAGATAAAGGAACTGGTCCCAAGGAGATGATAAATCCCAAGTCGATAGACTTTGACCCTTTTGATAAAGAGAAATTCTGGATATTTGATGCCTCACTTTATAGATTTATCAAGTTATCATTAAAAACGATGATGATAGAAAACTATATTTCTATTAATAGTGGATTACCTTATAATGCTGTTAAATTATCAAATGGTAACATATCAAGCCTCGGATATGGTCTAACTACTGGTAGGTTTGCATTGTATGATAGTACTGGCCAATTTATAAAAGAAGTTGGTGAAATACCACCCGGTATTATGAATAACATCCCTATACCGGTACACTTAGTTGCATTCCAAGGAAAATGTCGAAAGAGCCCTGATAACTCAAAAATTATTATTTCTTCAAGATTTACCGATATGATTGAAGTTTATTTAGTCGATGGAACGCTGATTAAAAGATTTTTTGGTCCTTTAAATAAACTACCAGTTTACGAAACCGTTAAAGTAGGTGATAATCCTGTTATGGCTTTAGATGATAAAAACAGTGTTTTAGGATATATTGATATATTCATTACAGCCGGAAAGATTTATGCACTTTACTCTGGAAGAATCAGACCTGAGTATGGTCAAAAAGCCCCATACGGCAACACAATTCATGTTTTTGATTTTGAAGGAAATCTTAAAAAAATTTATAAAACAGATGAAGATTTATTTGCCATTTCTGTTACTGAAAATGATTCTTTATTATTTGGAGTTCAACACTATGATGAAGTTCAAATAGTTGCGTATAAGTTATGAACATAAGTAAGAAAACACTGTTAATTATAAGTGCTGTACTTTTAGTATTAAATTTTATTTTAATCTATAAAAATTTTAAAAATCAATTCATTATAAATGAATTGCAATCGCAAATTATTAAACTGGAAAATTCAAATTATAAAATAATCAATTCAAACAATGACGAGGTTCAAAAACTAGACTTAGCAAGCTTAAATATCGGGGATAAAAAATTTATTTTGTTAACTTTAATAAGAGATGATGTTTGTGGTTCCTGCTTAATAAATGAGATTAAACATCTAAACAAAATTTATTCTGAATTCAGTAATCAAATAAAAGTATATTATGAAGGATATGCAAATAAGCTGACAAGCTTAGGAGCAAATTTTGAAATAATTGAAGTCATTAATCTATCCGATAAATTTCAAGTATCAGATAATATTATAGATAACCCGGCATCCTTTTTAGTTGACAAAAATGGTTATATACAATCTTATCATAAAGCTATTCCAGGCAAACCAGAAGTTTCAGCAAGATTCTTCGAAAAAGTTAAGTCACTTTTTCAAACGGTTTATGAAAACTAAAATATTTTCATCAGCTTCAATAATAATATTTATAGTATTCTTAGTTTATTTCTTATTACCAAATGAGTGGAAAATATTATATACTCAATTATTTTCTTCAAAGGAGCGTAAGAAAATTATATTACCAGTAAAATCAGTTAACACAGATGATATTGAAGATACCTATGGTGCTGAGAGACCGGGAGGTAGGAAACATGAAGGATTGGATATCTTTGCTCCCTATTTTTCACCAGTAATTAGTGCCTCAGATGGTATACTGTTATACACCGGCAGGGATGTCCTTGGAGGTAATGTTATAAAGATTCTTGGCAATGATAAAAGAATTTATTACTATGCACATCTCTCTAAATACATAGATTTTAAGACTGAAGACAAAATAAAACAGGGACAGACTATTGGATATGTTGGTAATACCGGTAATGCAATTTCAACTCCGCCTCACCTTCACTTTGAAATAATGGAAATTAAGTGGTTATTACCTTTAATTACAAAAAACATAAACCCATATAATGAATTAATTGATTCAAAATCATTCAAACAGGATTTAATTAATTACTCAAATTGACCGTCTATCTGGGTAAACCGTTGAAACGGTTATTATTATTGGCTTTAGTTTCATTAGCCTACGACTTAAGTCGTGGTTTAATGAGAAAAAAGTAAAACTTTCAGATCGTTATAACGATTTATAAATACAAGCGGTCAACTTGAATTAATTATTAAATTAAAAAATAATTAAATTAACTCTCAAGTATAATAGACTTTTTAATATATGCCTCTTCCTTCAACATCAATAAAACGTCCTGTCACAATTGCAATGTTTTACATTGCAGTTGCGCTTATGGGCATATATGCTTTCAGCAGGATTGGAGTTGACCTACTGCCCGAAATAAACATTCCACACCTATTAGTACAAACCACATATCCGAACGCATCAGCAGAGGAAATTGAAAAACTAATTACTGAACCGTTGGAATCTGCAGCCAGAACAGTAACAGGTATTAAAAATGTTACCTCTGTTTCAAAAGAAGGGCTATCTGTAATTTCACTTGATTTTGTTTGGGGCACAAATATGGACTTTGCTCTTCTTTCTTTAAGGGAGAAACTTGATAATGTTAGATTTATTTTACCAAGAGAAGCAGCAAGACCAACCATAGTTCGAGTTGACCCCTCCGCAACACCGATAATGACACTTAGCCTCTCCACCAGAAGCTTCACTTCCATTCCCTCCTCTGAGGGAAGAGAAGCAGAACATTCTCCTGTTACTAAAATTCAATTTGTTAGTAAATCATCACCAGAATATGAAATTAAAAAGTTAATTGAGTTAAAGGAAGCAGCAAGAGTGATATTTAAGCGAAGATTGGAACAGATTGATGGTGTTGCACAGGTCATAATAACGGGCGGGCTTGAAAGGGAAATTCTGGTTGAAGTTGATCTTCAAAAGCTTGAGGGATATAATTTAAAATTTTCAGATTTGACTGCTGCATTAAAATCATCAAATGTTAATTTACCCGCTGGTTCATTATTAAAAGGATTATTCCGTTACTCACTAAGAATATTTGGTGAATATCAGAATATTGATGAGATCGCTCAGACAATAGTTAAGAGAAATTCTGACGGCAGTGTGATTTTCCTGAAAGATGTAGCTGTTATTAAAGAAAGCTTTAAAGAACGTAATGGATTAACAAGGTTTAATGGTACCGAAACTGTAGGTCTATTAATCAATAAAGAACCCGAATCAAATTCAGTTGGTGTAGCAGAACGGGTTAGAAATGCTGTGGGCGTACTGCAAAAAGAATATCCTGAATATAACATTCAGATTGTTTCTGATTACTCCAAGTTTATAACCAGCGCAATAGAAAATGTAAAACAGGAGATTTTTTACGGCGGTATCCTAGCAGTTCTGGTCTTGTTTTTTTTCCTCAAAAGTATCAGGAATATCTTTATAATTGGAGTAACAATTCCATCTTCGCTTGCTATTACAGTACTTATGATGTATTTGTTTGATATTAGTTTTAATATTATATCACTTGGAGGAATTGCAGTAGGTGTTGGTATGCTGCTTGACAATTCAATAATTGTTATTGAAAATGTTACAAGATACAGAGAAATGGGTTTATCTATTCGGGAAGCAGCTTTACGCGGGTCGAACGAAGTTTCAATGCCTATAATTGCTTCTACACTAACAACCATAGCTGTTTTTTTCCCGCTTATTTTTATGAGAGGTATTACAGGAGAACTATTTAAAGAACAATCATATGCTGTAATATTTTCTTTAACTTCATCTATTATTACGGCTATCACTCTTATCCCAATGCTGGCTTCAAGAGATAAAATCAGAATAAAATATCTAGATCGAATTATTGTAGATGATAAATATATGCATATTAAGTTGCCCAGTAGACGAGGGTTGTCAGTTATATTCTATTGGATAAAGTTTCCCATAATTTTTATAATTAAATCTCTTTCTTATGTAATCATATATATAAGTAAAAAAATTAGCCAACCATTTAATAAAGGGTTTACAGTTTTTTTTGCGTCTGTGGATATTTTTATGTTAAAAGTAATTGATAATTACGACAAATTACTCCTTTGGTCTCTGAAAAACCGTCAAAAAATTTTAGCTTTATTAGTATTATTATTTATTATTACTTCTTTTGCAATACTCGATATTAAAAAGGAATTTATTCCAGAAGCAGAAGAAGATGAATTACGTGTAGAGTTGATTTTCTCCTCTGGAACTTCGCTTGAAGGGAATGCTTATATTACCTCAGAAATAGAAGATGCTATTCTAAAGATTGATGGAGTAAAAAGCATTATTTCGAATATAGGCAGAGTTAATGAATTTGATGTAATTAACAGAGAACAGAATACAGTTAATAAAACTACACTTCTTATTAAACTCAATTCATATCGTAAATTCTACCAGGTAAGAGAGAAAATTCAAAAGTTATTAAAAAATTCAAAAGTTGACAATTACAATTTTATGCACAATGAAACAGCGTACAGTCAGGTTATCAATCCCACAAAAAATGATCTAGCAATTGTAATTAAAAATAAAGATATAGATTTAGCATTTGAAAAAGCGAACCAGCTTTTCAACAAGATTAATAATATTATAGGAATAGCAGAGCTAAGGTTAGGTATTGAAAAAGGAGAACCTGAGTATAAAATATTAATAAACCGTGAAAAATGTATTGCGTACGGTGTAAATATTTTAGATGCATCTGATCAGATTGTTAACATCGTTAAAGGAAATGAAGCAACATTTTTTTCAGATTTTGATAAAAAAATTGCCATTAGACTTAGACCAATTGAAAATCAGCGCAATGATTTAAATAAGATATTGGAGAGCAGTGTTAATTCGGGTAGTATTTCTGTTCCCATAAAACATTTGATTACATACCAATTAACTCAAAGTTATAATGAAATATGGCGCGAGAATCAAATGCGTGCTGTTTATCTCTTCGCCCGTGTTTCTGATGCGAATATTGATGATGTTGTTTCGGAGATTAACAAAATAATCCAAACTACAGCATCAATACCAGGCGAACTAATTTATATAAGCGGACTTAATCAAGAGATTAAAGACTCTCTTGGTAATTTATATATTGCACTTATTATAGCGATACTACTTATGTATATGGTATTAGCCTCTGAATTTGAATCTTTTCTTTTCCCTTTTATTATTATTTTTTCTGTACCGTTAGGACTGATTGGTAGTATTCTTTTACTTTATGTATTCGGGGAAAGCATTAATATTGTATCAGTAATGGGATTGATTATTTTGGTTGGAATTGCAGATAATGATGCTGTTGTAAAAGTGGAGTTTATTTTGCGTAAACGCAAAGAAGGTCTTTCTTTAGAAAATGCTATTTTAGAAGCAGGCAGAGATCGTTTTCGACCAATAGTTATGAATTCTTTTACAGTTATCTTTGCTTTAATTCCTATGATGATCGGAATAGGAGCTGCAACTCAATTACGTGCTTCTTTATCAATCGCATTGGCAGGTGGTTTAATAACTGCAACATTTTTAACTTTGATAATTATTCCGGTCCTCTACTCTTATTTTGAAAAGTATTCAAAGAAAAATTTCGATGCTTTTTAGCCATAGTATTGGCAGACTGATAATTAAAAGTTATTATCCAAATTAAGGATATAATATGAGAATTTCTTCGAAGATAATTTTTATTGTAGTGGGATTGATCTCAATTCTGATAATCAGTCTTATTTTTCTTCCAGCAAAAGAGTACAAACAAAAAGAAGAGCCAACGACTGTTAACTATGAAAAATTGGATGACATAGTTTTTAATGTTCGTGTAAAAAAAGTATTTAAGGGGGATTTAGTTAAATCAATATCAGCTAATGGATTAGTTAGAGCTTATCGCGAACTGGATGTTGTGTCAAATATAACTAATTACATTGATGGAATATTCATTTCAGAGGGACAGTTTGTTAATAAGGGTGATTTGCTAATAAAGTTTGATGATAATGAGCAGAAAATAGCACTTAGCGAGGCCGAAGTTACATTACTTAATGCAAAAATTGAATATGGTTTTCTTTCTAAAGAAGAAGCACGCTCTGTTGATTTTAAAGCTGCGGATTCTATTAAAAGTGAATTATTAAAACTAGAAAATTTATTTAATGAAAATAGAATTACTGAAGATGAATATCTTAAATTGAAGGAAAAGCTCGATCTTGCCTTAATTTTTACTGGTGCCAAAAGAGATGAGGTGCTATTAAATAAAAGTGGCTTGACAAATGCAATTAATTCTATGAACAGAGCCAAACTAAATTTCAGTTACACAGAAATTAAAGCACCTTTTAGCGGTGTAATAGCAGATTTAAATCTTGTTCCAAGGCAAAGAATTTCATCCGGCGAAAAATTATTTAAACTGCTGGATATATCTAAATTAAAAATTGATGTAGGTGTCATTGAAAATGAAATAAATAAAGTTAAGATTGGTAATAAAGCTTTTATCAAACTTAATGCTATTCCAGACAAAATATATAATGGCAAAGTTATTTATATCAATCCATCAATTGACCCCGAGACAAAAACCTGTCGAGTTACAGTTGAAATTATAAACAATGATAATAAAATTAAACCCGGAATGTTTGCAACTTTATTTATTGATACAGAAACTTTAAAGAACAGAGTTTTAGTCCCCAACGATGCATTATTAGTAAGAGATAAGAGAAATCTTGTATTTTTAGTTGATAATAATCTTGCTAAATGGCAATATGTTCAAATAGGTGAACATAATGAGCAATATACTGAAATTTTACAAGGAGTATTACCTGGCGATTTAGTCATTGTTGAAGGGCATTATAATCTTGCTCACGATTCAAATGTTAGGATTATAGAAGATTAGTTCAACATAATTTAATTGTAAGTCAATTAATCATATTTGGCTTAGTTAATTAGAATTTTATGAAAAAGATTATATATACATTTCTTAACCGACCAGTTACTAGTTTAATGATATTTTTTTCTGTATTAGTGATTGGTCTGATATGTTTCTTCAGGATTCCGATCGAACTTATGCCTCATACAGAATATCCAAGATTAACCGTTTCAGCTGGTTGGTTTGGTGCATCACCCGAAACAGTAGAGGCATATTTAACTTCCCCATTAGAATCTGTTTTATCATCGGTTAAAGGTATTAAAAAGATATCTTCCTTATCCTCGGAGGGCAGCTGTAGGATTGATATGGAATTTCATCCTACAACTAATATTGACTTTGCACGAATCGAGATTAATGAAAAATTGGGTTATATTATTGAAGAACTTCCCTATGGTATATCTGCTCCCAGACTCACACATTATATACCAAAAGAATTTAAAGATTTACAAGGATTTTTAACATACACAGTTGCAGCAAATTTATCTGCAAATGAAATAAGAAAATATGCTGCTGATTATCTGAGAATACCACTGCTTTCGATTGATGGTGTTTCGGATGTTGTGATTCGCGGTGGCAATGAAAGAGAAATCTTAATAACCATTGATTATGATAAGATGAGATCTTTTAATCTTAAAAGTGATGATGTTGTTGCAGCTATTGAAAGTGCTGAAAAGATTGTTACTGCCGGCTCGATAAAAAAAAACGAAACAGTTTACCTTGTAAAAGTCAATAATTTTGTTAACGCAGCAGAAGAAATTTTGCAGCAGCCTATTAGAACATCTGTTGGTAATTTTATCAGAATAAAAGATATTGCAACTGTATCAGATGATTTCAAAGAGCAGCAAAATTATTTTAGAATTAACGGGAAAGAAGCAGTATTTTTAGATATCAGCAAAGAACCTGGTAAAAATATTATGAAGGTTGCTGATGAGGTTTATAAAAAAATTGATTTTTTGAAGAATAATCTTCCACCTGGGTTTAAAATTGAAAAAGAAATAGACTTAAGTCTTGAAGTTAGAAATGACATAAACGATTTATTTCAAAATGCTTTATATTCATTTATCTTGATATTGGTATTATTGATTCTAATCTTCAGAAGATTTTATTATTCCATAATTATAATTTCATCAATAGTTTTTTCACTTCTTTCGGTCTTTATTTTCTTTTATATCTTTAACTTATCTCTAAACATTTTGACTATTGCCTCTCTTATTCTTGGCTTTGGTTTGATGGTGGACAACTCTATTGTAGTGGTGGATTATTTAGACAGACACCACAGCTTTGACAATAAAAAAAGATTAGCGGTTACCACTAAAGATATTTTCTTTCCGGTCTTCTCATCTACTTTAACAACTGTAAGTGTTTTTATCCCCCTGATATTTTTTACAGGCGAGTTAAAATTGTATTTCGAACAGTTTGCCATTGCAATTATTATTACACTATTAAGTTCCTTATTCATAACTTTTACAATTGTACCAATGGCATTTTATTATGTTAATGTTAAAAGTCGAGTTAAATATTCTGAAACAATTTCTTTAATTGATAATAAAAATAGTTTATTATATAGAATATATTCATATGTGTTGGAAAAAATATTCAAATGGAAAAAGCTAAGTATTGTATCACTTGTCCTTATTATCGGATTACCGGTCTGGTTATTACCATCAAAGGTTGACTTTCCAGTAGTTTCAATAATATATAATTATGTATTTGATTCAGAGTTCTATTCAGAAATTAAAAAATATGTTAATTATGCCTTAGGTGGTTCTCTGAATTTATTCTTTAATCATATACAAAAGGGAGAAGTATTTGCTTTTGGTGATTCAGATTATATTATTATTAGTTTAAAGTTGCCTAATGGTAATACAATTGAGAGAATTAACGAACTTACAAAACAATTTGAAAGTGAGGTCTTAGCATATAGGAACAATTTTAACAACCTTACATCAAATATATTGGATGAAGAAAATGCATTGATAAAAATTACTTTTACTAAAGAACAATCCGCTTCAGCATTTCCATACATATTAAAAAATTACCTAACAGCATATGCTGTAAGATTAGGTGGGCTGGAAGTATCGGTTTATGGTTTTGGTCCGGGATTCTATAGCGGGGGTGGTTCATCTATATCATTCATTGTAAAGGTAAGTGGATTTAATTATAATAAAATGAAAGATATTGCAAATGATTTCAAGAAGATAATTCAAAGGAATCCACGCGTTGACAATATTGACATTGACCGTTCTTTTTACAGATATGGCGATGATGATATTTATGAAATTATAGCCAAAATAAAAAGAAATAACTTGATAAAATATGATATTTCTATAGAAGAATTATCCAAACTAATTGCAAACAGTACAGCCGGTAATTTAGAATATAATAAATTCAGGATTGGTAATGATGAGGTCTTCTATTCTGTAAAATATTCTAATTTTAGGAATATTCAACAAGAGCAACTGGAAAATATGAGTTTTAATAATGCTGGTAAAAATCATTTTAAGATTAAAGATGTTGTTGAGTTTAAAGAGAGCAAAACTCTCTCATCAATAGTAAGAGAAAATCAACAGTATGTTCGTTTTGTAAGTTTTGACTATAAAGGACCTTATAAATATGGTGATGAGTATGTAAAATCCTCAATTGCACAAATTAAAGTCCCAGAGGGTTATTCAATTAAACAACAACAGTTTGCTTTTATGTTCGGTCAGGATGAAGAAATTAAAATTTGGAACATCTTAGCATTTTCATTTTTTTTGATATTTATGATAACTGCATCCTTGTTTGAATCCCTTAAAAAACCGTTAATTATAATACTTTCAATCCCTTTTGCGTTAATTGGTGTTATTTTCTTGTTTTATATCGGTGATTACAATCTTGATAGGGGAGCTTATGCAGGGATGCTTTTACTTGTAGGTCTTTCTGTAAATAATTCAATCATTTTAGTGGATTATTTATCAAAAACTTCGTATAAAAACGAATTTAATACAATTATAAGTACAAGTTATAACAGAATTAGGCCAATTTTCACAACCACTTTTACAACTATAGGGGCTATGATCCCATTGATGATAAATGTTCAGCAAAGTTTTTGGAAAAGTTTAGCATTATCCGTTTCTGGTGGTTTATTATTATCCTCATTATTTGTGATTTTTATTGTTCCAGTTTTCTATTACTTATTGAATTTTCCAAAAAAAAGCTTATCTAAAATATACTTGAGTAATTAGTTTATTGTTTTTCTTGACTTTCAAGCCGTAAAAATTTAGTTTTGGAACTCTTTTTAATTAGGACTTATAGGATTCGGAGGAATTTAAGTGAAACAAGAAAAAATGACTAAATTTATTAAGTCAGAAGATGCTGATAAAAAATGGTATCTGGTTGATGCCAAAGACCAGGTTTTAGGAAGATTGGCTTCTCAGGTTGCTAAAATTATCAGAGGCAAAAATAAGCCAACCTTTACTCCCAATATGGATACCGGCGATTTTGTTGTAGTTATTAACGCTGATAAAGTCAAGCTGACAGGCAAAAGACCTGAGTTGAAGCAATATATTCATCACTCTGGTTATCCCGGCGGACAGAAAATCAGATCTGTTCGTGAAGTGAAACAAACCAAACCGGAATTCCTTGTTGAGAATGCTGTTAAAGGAATGCTACCTAAAAATCGTCTTGGAAGAAAGCTCATTAAAAAATTAAAAGTTTACACTGGCGAATCTCATCCGCACAGTGCTCAGAAACCTGAACCAATTAGTTTTACGGAGTAGTTGAATGGCAGATAAAATTTATGTAGGAAGAAGAAAAACTTCAGTTGCAAGAGTTATACTTAAGAACGGCAGTGGTAAAGTAACTGTTAACGACAGAGAATTTGAAGATTATTTCCCACAGCTTTTAAGCCGTGAAGATATTCTCGCTCCATTTAAAGTCACTCAGACTGAAGGTAAGTACGATGTGTTTGTTAATGTAGATGGTGGTGGTACAACAGGTCAGGCACAGGCAGTCAGACTTGGTATCTCAAGAGCGCTGATTGATATCAATCCGGATTTCAGACCTGCTCTCAAAGCCGAAGGGTTCTTAAGAAGAGATCCAAGAATGGTTGAGAGAAAGAAATACGGAAGACCAAAAGCAAGAAAGAGATTCCAGTTCTCGAAGAGATAATTTAATGAGTTTATGTTCAGGTTAAAGTTTAAGAATATTCTGACTTTAACCTTTAACTTAAACTTAAACTTTAACTCAAACTAATAAACATACTTTCTGATTTACCGCCTGTGCCCCGATAAATCGGGGTGGAAGGTAAAATAGAGGAAAGTAGAAGAAAAAAACAGGAGATATAAAATGAAAAAAGTTGAACTCACTCAGCTTTTAGAAGCTGGCGCACACTTCGGGCATTTAACCCGCCGTTGGAATCCCAAGATGAAACCATACATTTTTATGGAAAAGAATGGGATTCATATCATTGATCTTAAGAAAACTCAGGAGCTCCTCGCAGTTGCCTGTGATGAAATTTCCAAAATTGCTGCTGATGGCAAGAAAGTACTTTTTGTCGGAACCAAAAAGCAGGCAAAAAATATTATTGAAACTGAAGCACGCAGATGCGGACAAAACTGGGTCAGTGAAAGATGGCTCGGTGGAATGTTAACAAATTTTTCTACAATCCGTAAAAGTGTTAAGCGTTTGAATAACATCGAAAAACAGGAAACAGACGGAACTTTCGATAAGATTACCAAGAAAGAAAGATTAATTCTTTCCAGAGAAAAAGAGAAACTCAAAAAAGTTCTTGAAGGTGTTGAATCATTAAACAAACTTCCCGGAGCTTTATTTGTTGTTGATGTGAAAAAGGAAGAAATAGCAGTTAAAGAAGCAATCAGACTCAATATTCCTGTATTCGCAATTGTTGACACAAACTGTGATCCTGATCCGATTGACTATGTTATTCCTGCAAACGATGATGCAGTTAAAACAATTGAGATTATTACCAAGCAAATTGCTGATGCAATAATTGAAGGTGAAGCAAAGCTCAAGGAGAAAAAAGCTGAAGAAAGTGCTGAGAAAGAAAGATTAAGAAAAGAAAAAGAAGCTAAACGCGAAGAAAAGAAAAAAGCTGAAGCCAAAGAGAAAAAACAGGAAGCTGAAGCAAAAACTGAAAATGAAAATCCTAAATCCGAATAAGAAACAGAAAGGAAAGTTAATATGACTATTACTGCTGCTCAGGTTAATGAATTAAGACAGAAAACCGGTGCCGGTATGATGGATTGTAAAAAGGCACTTACTGAAGCTGACGGTGATTTTGAAAAAGCAATTGAAATTCTACGAAAGAAAGGCGCAGCTGTTGCTGCTAAGAGAGCCGAAAGAAGTGCTAACGAAGGTATCGTTGCAACAAAAGTTTCTGAAGATCATAAATATGGTGTTATTGTCGAACTGAATTGTGAAACTGACTTTGTTGCAAAGAGCGAAGACTTTGTAAAATTGTCTAAAGAAGTACTTGAAAAAACTTATCAGTTAAAACCGGAATCTGTTGAAGAACTTTTATCGAAAGAACCTCAACTGAATGTGCTTGTAACTGATGTTATGGGTAAGGTCGGTGAGAAAGTTGAAATTAAACGATTGGCTAAAGTTGAAGCTCCAAATGGTTTCATTATGGATTATGTTCACTTTGGTTCGAAGCTCGGTGTGCTGCTCACATTTGATAATGTTGCATCAGTTAATGATGAGTTAGTTACTCTTTCAAGAGATATTGCTATGCAGATTGCTGCGATGAATCCGATTTGTGTTTACAGAGAAGAAGTTCCTAAAGATATTATTGAAAAAGAAATGGAAATTTACAAGGAACTTTCGCGCAAAGAAGGTAAACCCGAAAATATGCTTGAGAAAATTGCTCAGGGAAGAATGAATAAATTCTATCAGGAAAATTGTCTTTTCGAACAGGCATTTGTTAAGGATAATTCCAAAACTGTAAAAACTTTAATTGATGATTATAACAAGAAACACAACACTCAAATAAAAATTGCACATTTCAAGCGATTTCATCTCGGCGACGAGAATAAATAAATCTTACAAGAAGGTCTTAACTAAGTTAAGACCTTTTTTTATATTTGATCACATTATTTAAGAAATTAGAAGGTTTATCTTGGCTGAATTAAAATTTAAAAGAGTCCTGCTGAAACTCAGCGGTGAATCACTGATGGGTGAACAAGGTTTCGGTATATCTGCCGAAGTTCTGGAATTCTTTGCTGATGAAGTGAAAAAGGTTCACGATGTTGGAGTTCAATTGGGAATTGTAATCGGCGGTGGAAATATTTATCGTGGATTAAGTGCTCACTCACAGGGAATTGACAGAGCAACCGGTGATCAGATGGGAATGCTTGCTACGATGATTAACTCTTTAGCACTACAAAACGCTATTGAGAAAAGAGGCATTCACACAAGGTTAATGAGTGCCATAAAAATGGATGAAATAGCAGAACCATATATCCGTCGTCGTGCAATCAGACATCTTGAAAAAGGTAGAGTAGTTATATTCGGTGCCGGAACTGGTCATCCTTATTTTTCAACTGATACAGCTGCATCATTAAGAGCAGTTGAAATTGGTGCTGATGTAATTGTTAAGGGAACACGCGTTGATGGAGTTTATGATTCTGATCCAGAGAAAAATCCTGAAGCGCTTAAGTTCGATAAAATTTCTTATCTGGAAATCCTTAAACAAAACCTTCGTGTAATGGATTTGACAGCAGTAAGCTTATGTCAGGAAAATAATCTTCCGATGATGGTATTTAATATGGATAAACCGGATAATCTGCTAAAGCTTGTGCTTGGTGAAACCGTCGGTACTTTTATTAACAATACCGAAACTTCTCTTTCTAAAAAAAGCTAATAACAATTTGAGGTATATATGCATCCGATAATCAAAGATGCCAAAAACAGAATGGACAAAACTCTTGAAACTTTAAGATCGGAATTAGCTAAAGTAAGAACGGGTAAAGCAACAACTGCACTTCTTGATGGAATTAAAGTTGATTATTACGGAAATATGACTCCGATTAATCAGGTTGGAAATCTCACGGTGCTTGATGCTCATACCTTGTCAATTACTCCGTGGGACAAATCTATGGTTCCTGTAATTGAAAAAGCTATTCTTGAAGCTAATCTTGGATTTAATCCTGTGTCTGATGGAACCAACATTAAAATTCCTGTTCCGCCGTTAACAGAAGAAAGAAGAAAAGATTTTGTAAAGATTGTTAAAAAATTCGGTGAAGATGCAAAGATTGCTATCCGGAATGTTAGAAGAGATGCAAATGAACATCTGAAGAAAGAACAAAAAGATAAAAAAATGTCAGAAGATGAATTAAAAATTGCCGAAGACGAAGTTCAGAAACTCACCGATCAACATATTAAAATGATTGATGATTTGCTTAAGCATAAAGAAAAAGAAATAATGGAAGTCTGATAAACTAAAAATAATTTTTTCCGGAGGCGGGTTAATCAACTCGCCTTTTTTAATTCTTCTGAATTTCTACTTATACTTTATTCCCTTATACCTTTATAAATCCTCCAATTAATCAGATTATTAACCTCATTTAATCACTCTCTGTTAATCTTATTTTAATTATTTTTCCTAATAATTTTTAGCAAAGCTTTTAGCAATTGGAACAACTGAACGGACAGAAAAAAATATTCGGATTTGTTGACGGTATTCTGATAAGAAATATTATTCTTACTATCGTTACTATTATTATTTTTCTGGCGGGAGTTCTGGCATACGGAATTCTTTTAAATCAAAGAGAAATTCCGCTTGAACAGGCGATGCTTGAAAAAGGTTTTACTGCTTTGGACGATGTTAGTATTATTATTGACAGAAAAAATTTTACTCTTGAGCTTTATGAAGGTAATGTATTAATTAAAAGTTACAGAGCAAGCTTCGGCAGAAATCTTTCGGACAAGAAAAGACTTGCAAATGATGGTGCAACTCCGGTTGGCGAATACAAAGTTTGTGAAATAATTCCTGAGCATAAGTATTACAAGTTTATTAAAATCAATTATCCGAATCTCGATGATGCTTCCGATGCGCTTCGAAAAGGAATAATTACTCAACGAGAGTTTAACAAACTTAAATTCGAATTTTATTATGGCGATTGTACAAGCGATGACACTGCACTCGGTGGAAATACAGGAATTCACGGGATCGGCAGATTAAACTTTTTCTTTAAGAATCTTCCGTTTGTTTTTAACTGGACGGATGGTTCAATTGCACTAAGCAATGAAAATATAGATGAACTTATTTCAGTAATAAAGATAGGGACTAAAATTGTTATCAGATAAAATTATAAACAGACTATTGCTTGCATTATTCATTCTTTTTGTAGGCTGCTCGGATAAGAATGAAAAAATTCCGGTGCTGAATTATGAAGACAAGAAGCAGATGCTTGAAGTAGTAAAAAGATTTTTTGATGAGAATGCCGTAAATGCATTCGGAGGAGTATTTGATGATTCAGGAAAGGAATCAATTATTGCAGGAATTGAAAGAAATGATAAAAGTGAATGGGGAATCAGGTTTATTCAGCTTAAAAAAGTTGATAATGAATTTGAAACCATTTTTGAAACAAAACTACTTGATGGCTCATTCAAAGAAAGTCTGGTTGATAAAATAAAATTTCCTATGAGAGCTTATGAAATGATTTACTATAATTCGCAGGGATATTTTATGGGCAGCGGCGGTGGAGAAGTGATATCATACATAATTGATTTCGGAAAGAAAGAAATTTATTATGCCCATCTCGTTGCTGATCCTGAAATTCCTCCTTCACTTTATATCTCACCAAATACTCAGGACAGATACATAAAGGAGTTTTTCTATTCTTATTTCAAAAAAGATTATCCTAAACTTCGTATAGTTGAGGAAGACATTAAATTAGATTGATCAATTTTTTCTCATAATCGGGTAGTAATGATTTTTTTCAGAACAAGCATAATTCTTTCATTATTTATTTTGAATGTAGGTTCTTTTGCACAAAGAAGCAGCACATTTGAACTTACCGAAATACGATTTGAAGGTAATAATTCTTTCAGTAAATCAGATTTACTAACCCAAATTGAAAGCAAGGAATCACCCTTTTGGCTGTGGAAATTTCTTTATTCATTTACACCGCTTGGAAGTGAAAAACAATATTTTGATTCTCTTAAAATCCCTCTTGACAAAGAGGCAATAATTAACTTTTATCTTGCCAATGGATTTTTTCAAACTAAGGTAACCCACGAAGTTATATTTGATACAGGTGCTCAGTCAGCTATTCTGATTTACAAAATTCAGGAAGGCAAAGCATCAGTAATTGGAGATGTTAAAATCTTTGGTTTGGAAAAATTACCAACCGAAGAACTAACCAGACTGATAATAAACTCCATTACGATTGAACCGCAGAAGAGATATATTCAGTCAGAAGTTCAGTCAGATATAAATTCAATGCTACAGTTCCTCGCAAATAATGGTTATCTTTTTGCCCAATATGATAGTACTGTGGTTTTGAAAGATAGTGTCACACTTGCTGCATATGTCAATATCTATTTGCAAAGCGGAGATAAATATTACATTGATGGAATGAAAATTTATAAATCTGGTGTTGGTGCTGATGAAATTACTGATGAACTTATCAAAGAAATAGTTAATATTCCTTCGGGTGAAAATTATGACCAGTCAAGATTAGAACGAAGTGAAATAAGATTATTGAGAACAGGTCTTTTTAATTCTGTGGCAATAAATCCGGTAATAAGAGATACAGCTGATTTTTATGTGCCGATTGAAGTAACAACTCAGATAGGTACATTAAATGAAATTTCACCTGAAGTCAAAGCTGATAATGAATTCAGTTCATTCAACACAGGTTTGGGAATAGATTTCATCAGGAAAAATTTATTTGGTGATGCAAGAAAACTCACCCTTTCAACTTCATTCAGACTGATTGATATTCTTAATTTTAATTTTTCAAACCTTTTTAAGTCATCTGAAAACCGTGATTCAACATATCAGGGAGTACTTGATACCGAACTCAGATTAGAGCAGCCGTACCTGTTTGGTCGTCCGATACTAACTACAACAAAAGCATATTACCGCGCTTCGACTTTTCTGAGAGAAACAGAAAGAATTTATGGCGCTAATCAGGCATTCGATTTTGAAATGCCGGTTTATACTTTTTTGACACTTCTTAAACCACAGTTTTCTCTTGAAGTAACTGATTACGAATCGAGAGATAACCAAACAGCAATTTTCTTTAAAGCAAAAAGTATAACCCCTGCATTTGGAATTGAAACCGGATCGTATAAAACTGATAATTTTTTGTTTCCAACAGAAGGTTATAATCTTTATCTGTATCCTGAAATTTTTCAATCCGAAACCGATGCAAAACTCGAAGTTAATAACATACAGGGGGAAGTAAACGAAACAGGAAGATTCTGGAAAATTCAGACATCATTCTCCTGGTTCAAAAGTATTTCGAGAGACAAAAAAGGAATCGTAGCATTCAAGTTAAAATCCGGCTACATACAATCGCTGTCCGGTTCTTATGACCTGATTCCGCCGAACAAAACTTTTTTTGCCGGAGGAAGCAACTCAATCCGTGGTTGGAGATCAAGAGAACTTTTGCCTAAAGATACCATAGAATATTTGGGAATCAGGACAAGAGGAGATAATACTCCTCGTGGCGGGTCATTTCTGATTGAAGGCTCAATTGAATTCAGAAGAAAGTTTGCTGAAAGTCTTGGGTTTGCTCTGTTTGCAGATTATGGAAATGTTTGGAATGGTTATGAGAAAGTTGTTCTGAATCAATTTGCCGTTGCAGGCGGAATGGGTCTGAGATATTATTCTTCAATTGCCCCATTCAGGTTAGATTTTGGCTTTAAATTATTTAATCCGGATGATCAAAAAACCATTTTTCAGAAAAATTTCCTCAAAAATCTGGAATTTCACTTCGGCATAGGTGAAGCTTTCTAAGTTATTTATCACTAAAATCTTGGCTGCTGCTTTATAATTATTTATTTTTGGCACTCTTAATCAGGATGTTTATATGATTTTAAGTATGACTGGCTACGGCAGAGCTTCCGCCGGTAATAAAAAATTTGTTGTTGATGTTGAAATAAAAAGTATCAATAGCCGCTATCTCGAATTGTTTCTGAAACTTCCTCAATTGCTTCAGAATAAAGAATACGAACTTCGCGAATTAATTAAAAACAGAATCAAACGAGGAAAGCTTAGTATTGTAATTCTTCTTAAGAAAAACGGACTTGCTGAGGATGAAATTGCTCTGGATGAGCATAAGCTGAAAAATTATTTATCGCTTCTTAAGCAGGTTAAAAAGTCAGCAAAAATTTCTGACAAAATAAAGTTAGAACATATTCTCTACAGCAGAGATATTTTCACATCAACCATAGAAGAAATATCTGAAGAGGAATTTAAAATTGTTGCGAGTGCTCTTGACTCAGCAATAGATAATCTTCTTGAGATGAAGAAAAAAGAAGGTAAAGAATTAGAAAAAGATTTGAAGAAAAGAATTAAACTGATTGAGAAAAGATTAGATGAGATTGAGTCATTAAGTCAGGGAAGTGTTAATGAACATTTCATCAGATATCAGGAAAAAGTTAAACAATTACTCGAAGATAAAGCACAATCAATTCTGGATGAAAGAATGATGATGGAGTTAGCAATACTTGCCGAAAGGGCTGATATTACTGAAGAATGCGTTAGACTAAGAAGCCATTTGAAATTTTTCCTCGAAGCAGTTGATAAGGAACAGGAGCCCGGCAGAAAATTAAATTTCCTCTGTCAGGAAATGAACCGGGAAACAAATACAATTTCTTCTAAAACCCTTTCAATAAACATTACTCACAATACTGTGTTTATTAAAGAAGAGATTGAACGAATTAGAGAACAAATTCAGAATATCGAATAACTGTGTCTGAAACCAAGGGAAAAATAATTGTTATCTCATCACCAAGTGGTGGTGGAAAGACCACGATAGTAAGAAAGATTCTTGCTGAATTTCCCGAGATTGTATTTTCCGTTTCCGCAACGACAAGACCCAAAAGAGCTGATGAAATTGAAGGAGTTCATTATTTTTTTCTGTCTGAAAAAGAATTTGAAGAAAAAATAAAAAACAATGAATTCATCGAATGGGAAAGATTTTATGATTATTACTATGGCACTTTGAAAACTTTTGTCCTGGACAATATTGAAAAAGGCAAAACAGTTCTTCTTGAGATTGATGTTAAAGGTGCTTTATCAGTTAAAAAGTTGTTTCCGGATGCAGTTTTAATTTTTATTGATGTACCATCTTTTGACGAACTTGTTAACCGGTTAAAAAGACGCAAAACTGAAACTGAGGCAGATCTCCAAAAACGGATTGACAGAGCAAAAATGGAATTGAGCTACAAGGATAAATTTGATTATATTTTCATTAACAAAGATTTGGAAGAAGTGACATCACAAATAAAAAGTTTATTAATTGATTTATTAAAAAAGGAGAAATAATATGAACATTAGTCCGGTTGATTTAAGGCAAATTGATCTAAGAGCTTCGAATGTTTACGAAGCGATCATAGTTGCTGCAAAAAGAGCCCGTCAGTTGAATGATGAAAATAAAATTGAATTCAATGCGCTGATTAATTCAATTCCTCAGTCATCAACAGAAGATGATGCTGAAGATGTTACAAACCCACAGCAGCTAAAGCTTGCTTTGGAACTTGAGAAAAGAGAAAAACCTCATCTTCAGGCATTGAATGAACTGCTCGAAGGAAAAATCGAGTACAGATATAAATCAACAAAATAATCTTTCTCAATTTTATAAGATTGTTTAAAGTTCTTTCAATTGATCGTCATCCTCGACTAAACGAAGGATGACTTTTTATTTAATAACTTATGTTATGCACATTTTACAAAAACCTTTGAGGTTTCCTAAGATATTTTAGAAATAATTTATTATCTCATTTACATTTTAACCAAACCTCGAAGGTTTCACAGATTAGCGTTAAATAGCTCAATAAGATTAGGATGAAAACAGTTTCAAGAAAAAAGATCATAGAAGCTCTAAAAGATCAGCAAAATATTTTTGGTGATTATTTGTTCGAAGAAAAATTAACTTCTTCGAAAAATTATTATGAAGAGATTCCGCCTGTAGTTGAAGTCATTCGTGAACCGGTTGAAGAAACAGTAAATCTTTTTGAAGATACTGATGACTGGAAGAATGCTAAAACTTTGGATGAGCTGAATAATCTCATAAAAAACTGTAGTAAATGTGAATTACACAAGAACAGAAACAATTTTGTTTTCGGCTCAGGTAATCCTGATGCTGATGTTATGGTAATCGGAGAAGGTCCAGGTGCTGAAGAGGATAAACAGGGTTTGCCGTTTGTCGGAAGAGCTGGCCAGTTATTAACTGATATTTTAAAAGCTATAAAATTTGAACGCAATGAAGTTTACATTGCTAACATTGTCAAATGTCGTCCTCCGGAAAACAGAACTCCTTTACCTGAAGAAATGGAAACCTGTATTCCATATCTTAAAAAACAAATATCACTCATTAAGCCAAAAATGATTTTGTGTCTGGGATTAACAGCAGCAAAAGGTTTACTCAGAAAAAAAGAATCACTTACAGCTTTGAGAGGAAAATTCTTTGACTACGAAGGTATTAAAGTGATGGTTACATTTCATCCCGCAGCGTTATTAAGAAATCCCAACTGGAAAAGAGATTGCTGGGAAGATGTGAAAAAATTCAGAAAAATGTATGATGAAATTCTTAAGTAATTCAATGAACATATTGACAATGAGAAATCAAATTATGATTTTCCAAAAGAGAATTGATAAAATATTTTTTACTGAATGTTAATCTTGTATTAGTTAATCAAAAGAAATGATTTTATAAAATGGCAAAGTCAAATAAAAAAAATGGCAACTCATCAACTCAGCTTATTCCTGCCGGCAATGTTCCGCCATCAGCTCCTGAAGTAGAGCAGGCAGTACTTGGTGCAATGCTTATCGAAAAGGAAGCAATTGCAAAAGCAATTTCTATTCTTAATACGGAAAGTTTTTACAAAAGAGAACATCAGTTGATTTATGAAGCAATGATTTCTTTGTTTGAATCAGGAGAACCTGTTGATGTTGTTACAGTTTATGAAGAACTTAAGAAAAGAAATCAGATAGAGCAGGTTGGTGGTGCAGCGTACATAAGTTTTCTTTCACAGAATATTGCATCGGCTGCTTTAGTTGAGACTCACGCCAGAATTGTAGTTGAAAAACAGATACTTCGTTCATTGATACAGAGTGCGCATCAGATTGCAAAGGATGCTTATGACGGAAATCAGGATGCATTTGAAATTCTCGATGAAGCTGAAAGAAAGATATTCGAAATATCTGAACTTCAGATGAAACGAAATTATCAGGGAATGGATGTAGCAGTAAAAAATGCAATTGAATACATCGAAGCAATTCACACTCAAACGCATCGTGATTTTGCAGTTCCAACAGGATTCTATGAACTCGATGAAATACTTGGTGGTTTTCAGAAATCAGATCTGATAATAATTGCGGCAAGGCCTTCCATGGGAAAAACTGCATTTGCGCTTACACTTGCACGCAATGCTGCTATTGATCATAAAGTACCAGTGGGAATTTTCTCTCTGGAAATGTCAACAATGCAATTGGTTATCAGATTACTCTGTGCAGAAGGAAGATTAAATGCTCATCTCGTCAGAACCGGAAAGCTTCCACACTCTGAAGGTGCAAAGCTTAGTAAGAATGCTCATAAACTAATCTCTGCTCCTATCTTTGTTGATGATTCACCATCTCAAACAGTTCTTGAAATCCGTGCAAAAGCCAGACGACTTAAAGCAGAAAAGAAAGTTGGACTGATAATAATTGATTATCTTCAGCTGATGCAGGGACCAGCTAAAGCTGAAAGCCGTGAAAGAGAAATTTCCCATATTTCAAGATCACTAAAAGCACTTGCGAAAGAATTAAACATTCCGGTTATTGCTTTGGCACAGTTAAATCGTGCAGTTGAATCCCGTTCAGATAAAAGACCACAGCTTTCTGATCTTCGTGAGTCGGGCTCAATTGAACAGGATGCTGATGTCGTTATGTTTCTTAACCGTCCGGAATATTATGGAATTGAAAAAGATGAAAATGGAGAATCACTCGAAGGAGTAGCTGAGGTAATAATTGGCAAACAAAGAAACGGTCCTACAGGTACAGTTAAACTCGCATTCATTAAAGAGTATGCAAGATTTGAAAACTTAGCTCACGCCCGTCAATTAGCTGAATATTCACCAATTCCGGAAGAAGATATTATCTGATAATTATTTTTTAGAAAGTTCAAATGAAAAATTATTCTAAACTTATAATGCTGTTTTTATTTTTATTTTATTCAGGAAATTCTTTAAGCCAGGTTTTTTCAGACAAAGATATTACTGAATGCAACAACAGATTTGCTCTTGCAATTGAAAAGAATCTTTCTGAAAAATCTATTGGTGACATTATTGCCGAAGTTGGCAAGACATTCCTGAACACACCTTATGAAGCTCATACTTTAGAAGCTGCGGATGAAGAACAATTAGTTATTAATTTTTCCGGTCTGGACTGTACAACATTTCTTGAGACCACTTTCGCACTGGCAAGATGCATCAAGCAAAAAAAAACTACTTTTGAAGATTTTAAGAATGAACTGCAGTTTATCAGATACCGCGATGGAAAGCTTGATGATTATCCGTCAAGACTTCATTACTTCTCTGATTGGATTTTCAATAACATCAATAAAGGTTTGATAAAGGATGTAACAAAAGATATTGGCGGAAAGCCGATAAAATTTAAAGTAAATTTTATGTCGGCAAATCCTCATCTTTACAAGCACCTCAAATCAAACCCTGAATTTGTAGAGATAATTAAAAAACATGAAATGGAAATAAGTAACCGTGAATACTACTATATTCCCCAGAATGAAATTTCAAAAATTGAAAGTAAAATTCAGGACGGAGATTTAATTGCGCTCACGACCAGTGATAAAGGATTAGACATAGGTCATGTTGGTATTGCAGTAAAATTGTCTGATGGTAAAATTCATTTTATGCACGCGCCTCAGGTTGGCAGTAAAGTACAAATTACTGAAACACCGATTTCGGATTATGTGAAAAAAATTAAGAAGCATACAGGAATAATTATTCTCAGAGCTTTATAAGATTAGATTTTATTATCCAATACATCTTTAATCATTTCATTCAGTGATTTTGGAACTAACCCAAATGATTTCATTTTTTCAATACTCAATGAAACATCCTCTACTTTAGGAAGTTCAGGCATATCATCTAATTTAATTTTTATAAGGAGATTTTTATCTAACCCGGCAATGTCACACAATCTTTCAGCAAGCTCATATCGCGATACTCTTTCAGGTCCGCCAAAATTTATAACTTCACCTGAAATATTCTTTCTGATAAGTTCACTAATTAATCTCGAAGCTTCAATTACCGAAATTGGTGAACGAAACTGATCAATAAAAACTTTAACAGGTTTGTTATTTTTTAATTGTTCATAGATAAATTGAAAGTGGCATTTTGAATGATTCAGCCCAAAGCCAAAAAGCAAAGCTGTTCTTAAAATTATATAATTGTCAAAAGTCTGTTTAATCTTTACTTCTCCCATCAGTTTTGTTTCAGCATAAAGCGAAACAGGAATTAACTTTGCCTCCTCGTTTAGGTAAGAACCACGATAGCCGGCATAAACAAGATCAGTTGAAGTATAAATCAATTTTGTGTTGAATTCCTTACAAAGTTTTGCAAGTTCCTCGGTAACATTAACATTTATGTCATAAACATCTTTTGTGGAAAGATTTGAATTTAAAATTGTATCACTTACTGCAGCAGTGTGAATAACAACTTCGGGTAAAAATGTTGTGAAAAGTTTCTTTAACTCCGTAAAATCTCTTAAATCAATCCGGACATTATTGAATAAATTACAATTACCGGGATTCTGATAAAATGTTGTAATTATCTGGTATTTTTCAGCAAGTGCAATGTTTAAATATTGTCCCAGAAATCCGCTTCCGCCTGTTATAAGTATTTTCATTTAATTTCGACCTGAGGAATATTATTAATGGACTAATAAGTTTCTTTGCTAATTGAAATCACTTTGGTAAATTTATGAATAATAAAGATATAATTATGAAAAGAATTTTTGTCATCTTACTTATTATATTTTCTGTGCAAATTTCATTTTCACAGTCTCAAAAATTTTTTGACGCACCTTTCGGCGGAGGCGGAGGATTTACACCATCTTTTTATTTCACAGATTTTGATGCAATAAATTCAAAGCTTGCCGAAAACAACTTTCCGGAATTTTCTAACAATGGAATTTTTACAACGGGCGGAGGTGGTTACATCTACATTGGATTTATTAAGTATTTGAGAATTGGTGGATTGGGTTTTGGTGGAATGGTCAGTAATTCGTTTTCTAATTCGGCTGCCAATTATCAGGTTGATTATTCAATCGGTGGTGGTGGTGTAACTTTGGAATATACCTTGCCTTTTATAAAAGATTTTGGTGTTTCCTTAGGAACCATTATAGGTGCTACTTCTCTTACGATGGAAGTATTTCAGAATAGTCAATCTTATAATTGGGATAATATTTTCTCAACTTCTGCAGTAAATAATTTACTAAGAATTTCCAAAACTTCGTGGATGTTATCACCAACACTGAATATTGACTATCCCATATATAGATTCGTTGCTTTAAGGTTGGGTGCTGGTTATCATTTTTCATTTGGCGGGGACTGGGAAGCAAACAATAATCAGAGCATAATAAATGTGCCCGACAATCTTAATAGTAAATCATTTTTTGTTCAAATAGGAATCTTTGGAGGATTTTTTTCTTTTTAATATGAAAACAATTTTAGTTACAGGCGGTGCTGGTTTTATTGGAAGTAATTTTATCAATTACATTCTTAAAAACAGAGATGATTATTTCATCATAAACTTAGATAAACTGACTTATGCGGGCAATCTTGAAAATCTAAAAGAGTCAGAAACAAATAAAAATTATCTTTTCGTGAAAGGTGATATAACTAATAATGAACTTGTAAATTTTTTATTCGAAAAGTATAGAATAAAATATGTAATAAACTTTGCAGCAGAATCACATGTTGATCGTAGTATACTTGGAGCAGAAGTATTTTACAGAACAAATGTTATTGGAACAAATGTTCTTCTGGAAGCATCAAGAAGATTTAACATTGAAAAATTCTTACAAATCTCAACAGATGAGGTTTACGGAAGTTTAGGACCAACTGGATTATTCACTGAAACAACCCCACTTTCTCCGAATAGTCCATACTCATCAAGTAAAGCTGCTGCTGATATGATGGTTATGGCTTATCATCATACTTATGGCTTGCCGGTTGTTATTACAAGATGTTCGAATAATTATGGGCCTTATCAGTTTCCTGAAAAACTAATTCCTTTAATGATCATAAATGCACTTAACAATAAAAAGCTTCCTATCTATGGAGATGGAATGAATGTTCGTGACTGGATTTATGTGATTGATCATAACAAAGCAGTGGAATTAGTTTTTGAAAAGGGTAAAGTTGGAGAAGTTTATAATGTAGGTGCAAGTAACGAAATGCCAAATCTTCAAATAGTTAAACTCATTCTCAAGCATTTGAATAAAAGTGAAGACTTAATTGAGTTTGTGAAAGACAGACCAGGCCACGACAGAAGATATGCGATAGATTCTTCTAAAATTCAAAATCAGCTTGGCTGGAAACCAGAGTTTACTTTCGAATCAGCGATTGAACATACAATCAATTGGTATTTAGAAAATAAATTCTGGTGGGAAAGAATTCTAACCGGCGATTATTTAAAATATTATTCCGAACAATATTCTAACAGATAGACTATGAGAAAAATTATTTTAATTATTTTATTTCTGAACATTTCGCTTATTTATTCACAGACAACTGACCGAAATCAAAATACCTCTTTAATTGTTGCAAATACTATTTCGGTTACTCTGGGCGGACAATTTCCATTAACAGGAACATTTCCCGCATCAGTAACAGAAAGAGTTGATCAGTTTGTGACGAGGATTTATTCTCAGGCATTGGAAAGAAGTTTAAGAACCGCAACTGATCAGGTTATGCTCGAAAAGATCAAAGAGGAACTATCTGATTTTTCTTTAAGAGGTATCCTCTTAAAAAGATCAACAGGTGAAGAAATAATTCTTGATCTTGCTAAATTCAGAATTGACGGTGACTTCAGTAACAATCCTTACCTAAAAAATGATGATGTTCTGATTTTTCCTCCCAATGACATAGAAAGAAATTTTGTTTCGATTACCGGGGCAGTTAATAGTCCCGGGAAATTTTTGTTCGTTGAAGGCGATAAACTACAAGACATCATTGAACTCGCAAGAGGAATAAATCAAGCATATGAAAATGTAAACAAAGCTAAGATTTATCGGTTATCGTATGATGGTATCAATCACGAAGTAATCGAAGTTGACTTAAAAGATAATATCCAACTGAAAAGAGGCGACCAGATTGTAGTTTTAGCAGATGAAACTCAAAGAAAAGAATTCTTCGCATTGATACTCGGAGAAGTTATTCAGCCTGGCTATGTTCCTGTAACTCGGAATAATACAAAGCTCGGCGAAGTTATAAAACAAGTCAAAGGTTTTACAGATAATGCTTCACTTATCAGAGCCAGACTTTTCCGTGGTAATAGTGTTACTGCTTTATTAGAAAAGCAATATGGAATAAAAATAGATGAAAAGTTACTTAATAATGATAGAGAATTAATTGATAGAATTGTGAACTATGAACAAGCAATGATGTTTAGAATGTCGAATTTAGTTGAAGAAGACCAATATTATTTTCAGGCGGAGAATCAGTACCGAGTACTAAATGAAGGTAGCGCTATAGATTTTACAAAAATTTCTGATGAAAACTCAGAGATTTATAATTTCATTGTTTATCCAGGTGATGTTATTATAATTCCGCCCAAAAGAAACACCGTTTATGTGTTTGGACAAGTTTCGAATCCGGGCCATGTTAAATTTGTTGATGGGAAAGATTTTATTTATTACATTGAGCAAGCAGGTGGCTTGGGAGAATATGCTGAAGATGAAATAATGATAATTAAAGGAAGCTCAAGGAATTGGATACCAGCTGACAAAAATGTTCAGATAGAAGAAGGGGATTACATTTTTATCCCCAAAAAGAGGATTCAATCATTTAGATCATTTGTAATGGAACTTTCAGGATATTTTGGTATAGTCGGAAGCATAGCAACTATTTTATTACTGATAGTTCAGTTAGGTAAATAATTCCGAAATTATTTTCGCTAATTTTCTTGACAAAAAGAAAAAAGAGCTATATATTTGAAGCCCTTCTTTAATGAAGGTTTTACAGTGTTCTTTGATAGAGTGAGAAATGAAGCCAGTCAATTCCACAACCCATAAAATCTAACGATTACACAGGTTTATCAAATTTTACTACGGAGAGTTTGATCCTGGCTCAGGACGAACGCTGGCGGCGTGCTTAACACATGCAAGTCTACGAGAAAGGGGTAGCAATATCCCCGGTAAAGTGGCGCACGGGTGAGTAACACGTAAGTAATCTACCTTTAGGTTCGGAATAACTCAGAGAAATCTGAGCTAATACCGGATGATGCAGCGGATCCACATGGATATGTTGTTAAAGTCTATATGACGCCTAAAGATGAGCTTGCGGCCGATTAGCTAGTTGGTAGGGTAACGGCCTACCAAGGCAACGATCGGTAGCTGGTCTGAGAGGATGATCAGCCACACTGGAACTGAGACACGGTCCAGACTCCTACGGGAGGCAGCAGTGAGGAATATTGCTCAATGGGTGAAAGCCTGAAGCAGCAACGCCGCGTGGGCGATGAAGGTCTTCGGA
>CALHAB010000112.1 GCA_937934185.1 uncultured Ignavibacterium sp.
CCTTGCTTCTTCATCCCACTGCTTTACAGTTGTATTTAAGAATTCCTCTTTGGCTTCTTTTAATTTGGGCATATCAAGTCCAATATATTTTTGTGCTTTATCTTTTGTCGAAATGTCAGGAAGTTCAACAGGATATTTCCAACCTTGTTTAACAAAAAGAATAGCTAATTGTCTTCTTGCTTCTTCACCTTTCTGAATAGCAGTTCCAAGAACACGAAGAGCTTCAACAGGTGCGTGAAAACCAAGTCCGTTTGCTGCAGCAACCCAATCCCATCTCCATTGAGCGTGACGAATAAGTTGGAGAATTTCTTTCATTTGATTTTCAGTGGCTCCATTATCCCATGCAGTTTTAGCTTCAATATGTGCGGCGGCAATTGTTTTTTCAGCTATTCTTCTCAATTCTTCTATTCTATCCTGTCTGTCATATACATCCTGGATTAATCTTTGAGTATCTTCACGATGACAAACCTGACAAGTATTGGCAACATTATTCAAAGGAGATTGAATATGATGATCAGTGAATTTAACCCCACCTTCACTTTTATAAGGCATATGGCAGTCAGCGCACGAAACACCTCTGATAGCATGAATACCTGTCATATACAATTCATAATCAGGATGCTGTGCTTTCAGCATTGGAGCTTTTGAGAGAGCGTGTGTCCAGTCAGAAAATTCAATTGCATCGAAATAAGCTTCCATAGAATCTGCACTGAATCCTTTATCCCAGGGGAATGTTAAATACTTTCCTTCGCCTTTGAAATAATATTCAACATGGCATTGAGCACAAACGAGCGAGCGCATCTCCTGTCTTGAAAAACTTTTTATATCTTTTCCCTGTCTCTGGAAAGCTTCAATCAAAGCAGGCCGGGTTATTCGCAGATTAAGTGTTTTAGGATCATGGCAGTCCTGACAGCCTATCGGATTAACATGCTCACTGCCCAAATCCTTCCACTTGGCTTTATAATAATTTTCAACACCCATTTGGTTCATCATTCTTGGAACATCCGTGCTTTTACAAGTCCAGCAGGTAGCAGGTTGAGGAGAGAAATTATTATCACCTGTTCTTAGTGTATTTCTGATATCTTCAACAGCATAAGCATGACCTCTTCCCTGATTGTAATCTCTTGAGAAAAGATAGCCAGCCCATAAAACTACAAGTTCCGGATATTTCTCAAGGTAGTCAATCATTTTCGAACCGCCGTGTTTGCTTGCAAAATCCGTGTTCAAAGTTTTAAGATAAGACTCATACTCTCTTGGAAAATTTTCTCCCCAAACTTCATTTCTTGGTTCCCACTCTGCTATCGGTTTGAGAATTTGCAGTGCATAAATAGATTCAGTTCTTCTTTCAATAATTGAAGATGCTAATAAACCAAGTAAAAAGACTATAACGGCTGTTCCTAAAAAGAGTAACCAGCCGAGCCAGGGTTTATCTTTAATTATTTCACTTATTGGTTTCATAGATTTTCTCCTGAAATTTTATTTCAATTTTCTTATACCTAATGTTTCTTCTATCCAAGTAGGAATTGGTGAACTAAGTTGCGGCACCCGTGCATATGGAGCAGAAGTTAAACTGTTTACTCTGCCATGAGGGGTTTCTCTGTGGCAATCCCAACAATAACCATCGCCTTGTCTCTGAATTCTTTGTCCGGAAATTGCTCTGAGTGAAATCGGGTGAATTAATTCCTGATGACACCGAATGCAATTCTGCTGAACAGCGTCCTTGCCTGCCTGTTTTATTCTTATTACCTGAGGTTCAAGTCGAAAAGTAAAAACATACGAATGCCGCATTCCATCCATTGCTTTGAATAAATATGTGTTAACAATATTATCATGAGGAATGTGACAATCGTTGCAGGTTGCAACTCTGCCATGACTGCCTTTTTCCCAGGTTGCAAAGTATGGCGCCATTACATGACAATTAACACAAGCAGCCGGATTATCGGATAGATATGAAGTGGCACGGGCAAGATGTAAAGTCAATAAAATTAATCCAAATCCGATTCCAACAAGAACAATTACCAGAAATCTCCACTGTGGTGGAGGAATAAGCGCTTTCAATAATTGGATTGGTTTCATAAGTTTTTCTGACTATTGAAAATTATGTTGCGTTTGTTTTACAGGATTTTGAAGAATTTTTTCTTGACTCTTCGATTTTGGATTTCACACTTTTTAGTTCATCTTCAGATAAAATTTCCTGGATCAGATTGAATAAAATTCTTTCCTCTTTTCTGATATGTTCTTCTAGTTTACAACCTATTAAATCCATCTCGTCAATTAGTTCAGTAGAATTCACTAAAGAAGGAATTTTTTCATAAAAAAATTTATGTTCATCAATTAATTCGTTTATAAGTTGATCACATTCATTTGATTTGCCGGCTGCTGATGGAAACAGAATTTTCTCTTCATCTTCAAAATGAATAATAAGATCTGAACGGAAAGTATCAATAGCATATTTCACCTTCCCTTCAATATCAGATGGCAAACCTTTGTAAGCAGGAGCATTTTTTTTCAATAGCTGTGCAAGCATCAATCCTTTCTGATGATCGCGCGATAGGATAACTATTGACTTGTGTCTTTTCATTTTATTCTTTGAATAATGATTTTTCTAATTCGATTGCACGATTGAATAAAATTTCATTTTCAAGATATATTACTCTTTCCACATCCTCAAGAAAAATTTTCATTTTTTCAAAAAACGAATTATTGGATTTTGATTTGTCTTCCTGGTCAGTGATATAAACTTTTAATTTGTTAATGCATACATTAATCATTTCGTGATCGGATTTCATAATCTCTACTGCATTTCTAACAGAATGAAAATATGGACGCTCAAAGGGAATTTCTTTTCTGAAAAATTTTGAAAGATTGATTAAGTAGGGGAAAAGAATATGTTCTTCTTTATAAATGTGATGCTTTAGTTCTTTAATTAATTTTTCAGCTGTGGTCTTAAATAATTTATTATCTGAAAATTTTTTCGGGAATGAATCAATTGGAAATCTTTTTTCATCTGTAAGAGACTGATGAAGCAGTATTAGCTTTTCTGTAAGCTCATCAATCTCCAGTTTATTTAATTCAACGAAGATATTACTTCTCAATTTTCCCTGAGCTCTGTTTTACTTTCTTTTGATGCCTGTTCATTCAGTTGTTTCATTGCATTTGGTCCCGTCGGGTGACCATAGCTGTTCATCATTTTATAATGAAGTAAATATTCTTCCTTTGTTACTTTGTTCTGCCAATTGCCTGTAATAATTCCCAGGCCGGTTACAAGCAGGAAAATAGATACAATTCCAACAGCGACATATTTTTTATTTATTTTTTTCTTCGTTGGAATCAATGAATTGAGCTGCAGAGTATCCTTGACAGGACAGACATCTACACAATTCAGACAAGTTGAGCATTCATCTGATATAACTGTTTTTACTTTATCAACTTTAATGAAAGACGGACAAGCTTTATTGCACAGACCACAGTCAATACAGCTCGTTGCGTTTCTTTGGATTTTATTCGGACTTAGGAGTGAAAATATTCCAAGCAATGCTCCGTAAGGACAGAGAAATCTGCACCAGAAATTTCGGATAAAGATCGAAAGAATGAACAGAACTGCGATTACAATTAAAGCTGTTCGACTAATGTTGGCAAAGAAATAATACATCTTTACATCAGCAACTATGTTGTAAGGAGAATCAAGAAAATATTTTACTGCCACAGGCGTCATAAGAAAAATTACTGAGTACACAAGAAAGCCGAGCATAAGGTATTTTAAACTTCTCAGAGGATAGTCAAGAAATTTCGGGAGCTTTAATCTTCGCTTAAATACTTTTTCGCCAAAGTCACCAACAAGTTCTGATATAAACCCAATAGGACACATCCAACTGCAAAAAGATTTGCCAAATAATAGTGACATTAACACAATTGCAAGAAAGATAAATAATCCGGCAGGATGTGCCTGATGAATTTCGCCCGTTGTGATTAAAAGATAAAAACTCATAAAAGAACTTATTGGAAGGAAGCCATCGACTCCCGGCGGTCTTTGATAAAAAGAAGCTGCACCATTTGTTTCAAGAAATCTTACAAAGAGATAAAACTCCACACCAATCCATATACACAACAAAGCAAAAAGTGACTGAACAATAAATCTTATTTTCTGAATCCCCTTTTCATTGTTTCTTACGGGTTTGTTTTTCTTTTCCATAACGGATAAAACAGTCTGATTTTTGTACAAAAAATTTTTAAATCTTTCCAATCTTGTTGATAGTTTTCTCTTTAAATTTGTCAAGCGTTTCGGAAGCTAACATTTCATAAGCTTTAGATCTGAGTTCTCCCCAATTATGATGAACAGGACAAGGTTTATCAGGTGAACAGGAAGGAAAACCTAATACACAGCTGTTAAAAATATCTAATCCATCAATAGCAGCAACGATATCAATCAATCGTATTTTAGATGGATCCTTAGCAAGCATAAAGCCGCCTGATTTCCCTTTCTTTGAATCAACTATACCACTGTCGGTAAGGTTCTGAAGAATCTTCGAAACAAATTCTTTTGGGATTTTTAACTTTCTAGCAATTTCCTCGGAAGGACAGACACAACCTGATTCTTTAGCAGCCATATAAAGAACTGCCTGAAGTCCATATTCACATTTTTTTGAGAAGATAACAGTCATTTTTCAAAAACAGATTAAATTGTCTGATTAAAAATACACGACTTGTTTTTAATTAACAAGAGCAGCACTAAAAATCTTTTTTCTTAAAACTTTTCAAACCAATTATGAATGGAATAAAAACCCAAACAAGCAGAGAAAGAAACGAAATTATCAGACCGGACTGACCTCCATAAAATTTTTTGAAAAGTGCACCACTTAGCCCAAGAAGTGCTGATATGTCAAAATTTAACATGAAAAGTGTTCTGGACAAATCAATAGGATTTAATAAGGTAAGAATAAGCAGAATTTTTTCGACAGGATATTCCTGAAATAAAAAAGCAATAAGAAGAAGAACTCCGTCGAAAACAATCGCAGTAACCAGCCAAAAGAAAATCGAAATACTTAAACCCTTTACTTTGTCAGCAATTTTAGTAGAAATTAAAAAGGAAATTGCGATTGAAAGCAAAGTCAGGAGTGAACTTATCAATATCAGCAATAAAGTAAGATTCAATCCCACTGCGAGATTTCCGAATAACAAAAACGGCAAAAGAATGCCTGTTAATAGACTAAGTATCAACGGAAGACTTGTGCCTAGAAATAATCCTATGAATAATGCATTCCTCGGAATCGGTTGACAGAGAATCATTTCAATATATTCTCTTGAGTTATAAAAATACATTGTTCCGAATATCAGACAAATTAATGGAACGAGATAAACAGTAACATTAAATAAGCTGAGTAATGCTTTGGGAGTATTGTTTTCGAAAGAAAAAAGAGTATAAGATGTAAGAAAGAAAAACAAAAAGAAAAAAATCACCCATTTACTTCTCAAAACATTACTGAATTCAAATTTCAGAATCTTTAAAATAAGCTGCATAGTTTTCCTCACTTAAATATTTATTTATTCATTCTATTATCAATACTTAATACGCCGGAACCAAATAAAAAGAAAACAATTAGTAAAAATAAAACCATAACTGAGAGTTCAAGTGATTGTCCGCTTGTGATAAAACCTTGTGAAAGATGAACAAAGAAAACAGCTCCTATAAGAATAGGAATCTGAATCAGTGCAGCTAACCGTGTAAATAATCCTAGCATTAGTAGAAGTCCACCAATCAAATGAACAATTGCAATGTATGAATACATCCAGAAATACTTTTCGCTCCCGGCAAGCTGTGTCAGGTTATGAGGATCTGAAATAAACAATAAACCACGAATGAATAAAGCACCTCCAACAAAAATTCTCATAAATGCATAAGCAAAACTCTGATTTTGTTCAAACCAGTTAAAGAATTTTATGCTCATTTCGCCTCCTTAAAAAATATTTTTGAAATGAATTGAAAAACACTTTAGAATTTCTCTCCTTTTGCTTCACGATACTGACTTCCCACAGGTCTGATTCTTCCCCACATCGAATAGAAGAAAAGTATTATCGCAATAACCTGTAATATTGAGCAGACCGCTATTAGTATTCTGAGAATTTCAGAGAGAAAAAAATTTGCACTTACCTGAAAAATGTATCTTAAAGCTGTACTGAAAGTCATTAGCCAATAAGTTGCGAGTATTAAATCCGGATTGTACTTTTTATCCTCCTTCTCTGCTCTTGGGAAAAACCATAAAGCAACTCCCATTATCATCATCATAACTGAGCCGACAAGGATCAAATGAGTGTGAGCAGAAATCAATTCCTGACTGTATCCGATGTTCAACAGGTATTTTGAGATTGACATATATAGTCCGGTTAATATGCCAACGATTAAAAATATTACGCTTGTTTTAATGAAATATCTGACAGTACTGAACATTTTATACTCACATTCCTAATTGAAGTTTTGCTTCATCTGACATTTTATCCGGAGTCCATTTGGGTTCCCACACAAGATTAACATTAACTCCTACATTCGGAATGGTCATTTCAATAATTCGTTTTACCCAATCAGTAATGCTTCCGTGCATTGGGCAACCCGGAGTTGTTAATGTCATTGTTATATCAATCAGATTATCTGAGATGTTTATCTCATAAACTAATCCGAGGTCTACAATGTTAATTCCTATTTCCGGATCAATTACTGTTCTTAAGATATCAGTAATTCTTTCTTTGGTTATTGTGGTTGTCATAAAATTAACTCCTGAAAATTTTCATCATATTTAATGAGAATATTATTGAGCTGATAAACAAAATTGAAAAACCTATCAGCAGAAGAATTTGCATTTGAAACGACAATGCGATTATTGATATAATCAATCCCGAAATCATTAAGTAAAACTGATACTCAGCGAAAGTCTCATTGAACATATCCTTGAGCATTGGTACTTTTTCAATTCCGACTTTGCTGCTGTATTTATGATACCAGACAAGAAAAGGAACTATCTTATACATCTGTCCGACAATAAGCATTGAGGCAAAACCAATCAGAAACAAAATACCATAAACCAGAGTGAGATTAATTACATTTTCATAATTGAAAAACAGAAATGAAAAATTTAACAAAGCTGTAATTGTCAATATTATCAGAGCAACTGCAGTGAACTTTAAACCAATATCCAGTTTCTTTCTGATTCTCTTATTGAAAATGATGTATATCTGAATAAGATAAAGTAACATTCCAATAAAAATCAGCGATCCAAATAAAGTATTATAAAATTTTGTGTCCGGATAATGCATTATCCAGTTTACACCAAGCAATCCGATGTTTATTAATATTACAGCCCACTTCGCAAGATTAAGTTTATAATCGTGTGAAAGTGTAAACATAGGAATAAGTTTATAGCTTACTCCCATCACGACCATTGCAACCCATCCGACAAATGCAGTTATTGCGTGAAGTTTGAGATATTGTAAATGACTGATCTTAATAAAAGGTGTATCAAGATTTATAGAAAGTAAAAGTCCTGCAACTGCAGTGGTCAGCATCCAGAATATAGACGAAGCAAGATAAGTTCCTGTAAGATTCCATTTTTTTACTTTTATCATCGATGCAATAATGTTAATTGAAAAAATTAACATTGCAGCATTAAGCAGAATTGCTGGTAAGGTAAAGCTTAACTCAGAACCAAAGTTCCAGAATTTATAAACCAGCAAAATAACTCCGGCTGAAAAAATCCAGAACTGAATTTCTGCCAGAACTGTACTAAACAATTTAACTTCAAGCACAACAGGTACAAGCTGAAACATTGCACCGAAAATTATCATCGTAATAAATCCAAGAGTTGCAATGTGAGTGATGGATAATATTTTTGGTTGAAAATGGTGTCCGCTTATATCTTTATAACTAAGGGTAAGCATTAAATTTAGTACAACAAATGAAACAATAGCTGCAATAAAATATTTTGCAACTATTCTGAAAGGCGGAGAATATACGCTTGCAACAGAATTAACTGTATTCATCGTTTAGATGTTTCCTTTCTGTAAATCAAAACCTTGAAATAGTTATCATTAATTTTGTTGGTAATTGCTTCAAAACCTCTCTCTTCCAGTTTCGGATACAACATCATTGGTTCTCTGTGATGATGAACTAACAAAACTGAATTGTCATCAATCTGAGGCAGTGTTTCAAGAATTTTCATCATTGGTTCCGGTGGTGGTAATTCTCTGACATCAAGCTCAATAACATTTTCAAAATTCAATTCCCTTGAAATCTGATCCGAAATATTCTGTCCGAATGTTTCTGGATTTTTTTCTTCCCTGAAGAAATAAACTCTGAATATGTTATTATCTTTCTCAGTCCAATGTTGAAAGCCTTTACTGCCAAGAACAGAATAAAGCGGAATTGGTTCAAAGGAATTGATGATCAGCAATACTTCATCTGCCTTCAATTCTTTTATTCCGGACATAATATCTTTGAAAGGATCGAGTCCTTTATCTAATATTGGTCTCACATCAAGTGTTATGATTTTTTCATCTGATAAATTTTTAATTCTTTCCGGTTTATCAGATGAAAGTGTTTCGTCAATAGAGTTCTCTACTTTGGAATCCTCCATTCTATACTCCTGATTAATTGATTTATTTAATTCTGCAAGTAATTTTTCCGGATTCACACCCGCAATAGATGCTGCCTGAATTACATTAACTCTGCTCGCTAAAGCCTTTCTTAAAAATTTATTTTCAAGCTTTCTGAAATGTGGACTAACTCTGATAAACACTTCGAGTGTTTGAGGATAGTTATTAAGTATTTCAGATATTTTCATATTACCGGTAATCATAATTCAATTCCAAAAAGTTTTTTCCTGAAGAATCTTTGCAACGGCTCTTTCAAGTCTGACTTCTCCTTTTTCTAAAAGAAGATTATTCAATGATCCCTTATAATAAATTTTCCCGTCAAGTAAAAAAATGATTTCATCAGCAAGTTCTTCAACTTCGCTCATAATATGTGAAGTAAGAATTATTGTTTTCCCCTTATTTTTTTCTTCTATAACAATTTCTTTAAAGCGGCTGCTTATTACAGGATCCAGGCCTGCAGTTGGTTCATCAAAAATCAAAATCTTAGGATCGAACATAAGTGATATCACAGCGCTAAGTTTTTGTCTGTTGCCACCAGAAAGGGTTCGAATTGCCTTGTTTAATTCACCGGACAGTTCAAAATCTTTCAGAAGTTTTTCTTCCGGTGAATCTTTTATGTTTCTCAGATCTTTTATCATACTTAAAACTTCATACACCGCAAGGTTTTCCGGATATCGGGCAATCTGGGGCATATAACCGATATTCTTTCTGTATTCATAATCTCCATTTATTGTTATGCCATTGATTTCTATAGTGCCAAAATCAGCTTTAACCAATCCAAGTATTATTTTTAATAAAGTAGTTTTGCCAGAACCATTCGGACCCACGATTGCAGTGACTTTACCTGTTGATACTTCAGCATCAATACCTTTTAACACTTCGAGCTTATTATACTTTTTTATAATGTTTGATATTCTTATCATCTGATTACCTTTGATCATACATTTTCATTCTTGGTCTGGAATCAACAAGATCAACTGGAGTTAATGAAGGGATAACATTTTCTGAGATGTTAAGCAATTCTATAAACAGACTGTTCATTAAAATCATTGACGCCTGCTGTCTTTCAACCAGAACTGAAAACATTTTCACAGGACGGAAAGGAACATCTCCAAATCCGTCTTTATCAAGGTCATAACCGTTATACCTGCTCCAATAATTACCTGAAAAGGAATTAAAGTTGTTTTTGCTGTTAGTTAAAATATCAAATGAATTTGTAATAAAATTATTATCTAAGAAAAAATTATTCATTGAATTAGCCATAAGCTTTATTGCCCAACCATTGCTGATGAAATTATTCTGACGAACGGTAATTCGACTGCATCCTTCGAGGTAAAGTCCGTTAGTATTTTTTTCAAAATGATTTTTTTCAATCAGACAATCAGTTAAGTCTTTAAGCAAAACACCAAAAGAAGCAGCACCCCAATTGTTAATAAACCTATTGTTTTTCATAGTTACATTTTTGGTGTACATAACAGCAACTCCTGCCCCGTTGTTTTCAAAAGTATTGCTAATGTATGAACAACTGTCTGAAAACATAAAATGCAATCCATAACGAAGATTTTCTTTACTGTAATTACCTTTAACCACTGAGTGCATCACAAACTCAAAATAAATCCCATCACGATGACCTTTAATTTTATTTCCTGTGATGGTAATTGCTTTACAGTACCATAAATGAATTCCGTTGCCTGAACTTGTTTCAGTTCTATTCGAAGCTTCGATACTGTTGTTGCTAATTACACAGTTGAAAGATTTTGATAAGTAAATACCAAAATAATTTTCTTTCAGAATGTTATCTTCAATTACACAATTACGGGATTCATTAATTCTGATCGCTGCATTTTCTTTCAGATAACTAATACCTGCATTTTGAATAATCAATCCTCTGATAGTAACATTATCTGCAGATATTGTGATTACTTCATCTTTTTTGTTACCATTAATTACAGGGTGATTTTCACCAAGAATTGTAAGAGGTTTTGTAATGTCAATATTATTTACAGAATAAATCCCAGGCTTTAATTTTATCACAGAACCAGCCGAAGCATTTTCAATTATATTTTGAAGATTATCGGACGGGGAAACTACTATTAGTTCTTGAGGAAAGTTATTACCGAATGCTATCAGCGTCAGGCATAATATGTAAATTTTTAGATTCATTTTTCTCTTTAAAATTCATAATTATCTTAATTCCCCTTAGAATAATTCACTCTTCATTAGCAAGTTCAAAAACTTCAATATAGGATAATTCAGTTCCACCATTTTTGTTTTTTATTTCATTAAGTACCTCTTCAGATTCAACAGCGAGAACATTCATACCCATCGGACTTCGATAAAAATCACTCTTAAGGAAAAAAGCTTTAGTTAAGTCAATAAGTTTTCCGGGTTGACTAAAATCATTTACCCATTCTGAATGAATTTCATCTGCTTTAATAAAACCTTGTTTGAATTGAAAGAGGCATTCAATCGAATCAAACTTATAAATCTTATTTTTATGCGTTACAATCTCAGCGGCATATTTATTATCAGTGATATTCATTTTACAGAATTCACAAATATCATTTCCGTAATCAATTGGTTCCGGTTCCGGAGAACAAGCCCATAAACCGATTAAGAAAAGAAATATTAGTATTCTGACTTTCATCATTTACTTACCTGTTCTTTTTCTTATCAATAATCAATGCAACAAGAGCAAGGACAATTGAAATTAAAATTAGATAAGATGAAACTGACGGAAGAGAAATTGCATTTATGTTTAATAATTGTTTTGAGCCAATCAACGGAGGTTGATAAGTCATACCGGGAACTTTTATCGGAGCGTTCGGATCAAGATTATGACCGTAATTGTATTCCCATATATAAAAATCATAAAGCCCGATTGCACCAAGGATTAAAAATAAAATTATCCAGATGTAAACCGTTTTTCTGTTTCCTTTAAATGCGTTAAATAATCCGAATGCAATCATAAAACCAATAGCAAAAGGCATGATTTTTAATTCGGGTATATCATCAGGATCAATAGGTTTCATTCCTATGTAGTGATTAAGTCCGTTAATATTCTGTAAATCATTTTCTTTAAATCCTGTAATCTGGTT
This sequence comes from uncultured Ignavibacterium sp., assembly GCA_937934185.1. Classification (GTDB taxonomy): domain Bacteria; phylum Bacteroidota; class Ignavibacteria; order Ignavibacteriales; family Ignavibacteriaceae; genus Ignavibacterium. Next base: position 11,739 of record CALHAB010000112.1, read on the forward strand.
TACCCAAATTCTAAGTCCAAGTCCTTCAGGATACTGAGGTGCTTCGAGATTAATATTCCAAAGCGGGAAAAAATATACTCCGATGAGAATAAGTGCAGATACTAACAATATTTTTTTTGATGTTGGATGCATTATCTCAGCTCATTTTATTTAATCATTGTTAATAGCATAATCGTTTTATCAAGAGCAACAAGTCCGTGAGGAATATCAGGAGGAAGGAGAATTATTTCCCCTTCCTCAACTTGAAATGGATTTCCTCCAATTGTAATAGTCATTCTGCCTTTTACAATTTGTACGAGAGCTTCGTATGGAGATGTATGTTCTGTTAATGATTCATCTTTATCGAATGCAAACAAAGTGATATTACCATTCGGTTTTTTGATAATCTGTCTGCTTACAATTGACTTGTCCTGAATCTTTATAGCTTCAACTAATTTTTCTTTCAATATCTCCATACGATTTACTCCTTTATTTTTTCTCCGGACTTCCTGTATAATAAACAAGCGGGACATTTGAATTAGCAGGCGACACTCTGATATAACCCTGCATTTCCTGATGAAGTGCTGAGCAGAAATCAGTACAATAGAATGGATAAACACCAGGTTTAGTGGGTTTCCATAGAATTGATTTTGTTTGACCGGGCATAATTAACAATTCTGAATTGGTCATTCCTTTAACTACAAAGCCATGCGGCAGATCCCAATCCTGCTCAAGATTTGTAACATGAAAATAGACATTGTCACCAACCTTAATTCCTTCAATATTATCAGGAGCAAAGTGGCTTCTGATGGCTGTCATATAGACATGAACATCGTTTCCTTTTCTTTCGACTCTGGCTTCTTTTTCACCATTGGTTTTATACGGATGTTCATTCTCCTCAATTTTATAAAACTTTTTACTTCTCTTCATCACAATATCGGCAGCAATTGCCTGAGCATAGTGTGGTTCGCCAACAGTCGGGAAATCGAGCAGCATTTTCATCTTATCACCGGTAATATCAATCAACTGTGCAGATTGTGTTAACTCAGGGCCGGTTGGCAGATATCTGTCTTTAGTAATCTTGTTTAATGCAATTACATATTTACCCCAGGGCTTTTTACTATCACCGCCGGGAATGCAGAGATGTCCTATAGAATAATAAACAGGAATTCTGTCAACAACTTCCCAGGTGCCTAATTTCCATTTCACAATTTCTGAGGAAATAAATGCGGATGTATATGCATAACCATTACCGTCAAACTCTGTGTGCAACGGACCTAGACCGGGATTCTGAACTTCACCAGCAACTACAGCGTCGTATTTGAGAATCGGAATACCATCAATCTCACCATCAAATTGTTTTTCTTCAATTGCCTTTATCATCTTACTGAATGAATGAACCGGAATAACAGTTGCAAGTTTACCACCGGCAACAATGTATTCACCTGATGGATCAACATCAACACCGTGAGGAGATTTAGGAGTTGGTAAATAGTAAATCATTCCCGGGCAATCTTTAGGATCAAGAACAAGAACTTCTTTTTTAACATCACTGAAAGCATAATGTTTTTTCTCATCCAGGTAATTATGATAATATTCAGCGCTCATCTTCTTAGCTTTTCCGTCCTTAACATATTTTTCAGCAACTTTCCAGTTTACAGCGGCAATAAAATCTTTATCATTCTTTGATGCATTAATCTCAAGCAGAGAATTTGCCTGCTCTGAGTTATAGGATGTAAAGAATGCCCAATCGTGTGAAGGACCTTTGCCAGCATGTGCAAGATCATAATTAAAACCGGGAACGATTATCTGAAATGCTAAATTCATCTTTTCTGTCTTTGGATCTAATGCAATAAAACTAATTGTTCCTTTGAAGTTTTCTTTGTAGGAAGTAATAGGAACATCTGCCTGCGGTATTGGTACGCTGAATCGGGTTGAGGCAACTATGTATTCAGTATTTTCAGTAACAAACGGAGAAGCGTGATTTCCAGCAGAATTTGGAATTTCAATAATTTCTGTTGTTTCAAATGTGCTTAAATCTATTTTTGCTACTCTTGGAGTATTATTTCCGTTGATAAATATAAATCTTCCATCGGGCACACCATCAGTCATTGATAGTTCCGGGTGATGAGCATCGTCCCAGGGAATAAATCCATAAGAAGTCATCAGCATAGCTTTTGTATCTTCTGAATAACCATAACCGGTTTCTGGGTTTTGTGAGAACACAGAAACAGTTTTGAAGTGGCGGCCGGAAGGCAAACCATAAACTCCTAGTTGACCATTAAATCCACCCGAAGTAAAAAGATAAAACTCATCATAAGAACCGGGAGCGACATAAACCTGAGAGGCAACATCCCCACTTACAGCATCTTTTGACTGCTGACAGCCAAAATAAAAAACGGCAAATGAGATAAATGATAAGCTTAAATAAATTAAGCTTTTTTTGTTAATTGATTTCATAGACACCTCATAATTGATTTGTGATTTTTTCATTTTCCAACTTCTCTGAAATATTCGAGAATAGCTCTTGCATCATCAAAAGACAAATTCTGATTTGTCATCTGAGTCATATATTCGGCTAAGAGTTTTTTAACAACCGGATGTTTTTCCTGCATTTCGGTTGGATTGAGCATCATATTCATTATGAACTCCGGTGTTCTTCTTTTAATTACATCTCTTTGTGGAGGGCCCACATAGCGTTCATCAAGTTTATGGCAGGCAACGCATTTCGTGTTAAATATCTCCTCACCTTTTTTAACCAGCTTAGGATCAATTGGACCTAACTCAAGTTTTTGTTTAACAGGTCCTATCCCATTTTCAAGCTCGAATTCCGAAAGTCCACCAGTTAGATCAGTATTCACAGATTTTGATTTGCTGAAATCAGCAGCTTTCTGTTCATCACCTCCACAAGAACTGAGCATAAA
>CALHAB010000113.1 GCA_937934185.1 uncultured Ignavibacterium sp.
GCAGGTAATTATACTGTATATCCTCCTCAATCTGGTATTGCCGGAAATAATTCTTCATTCAAAGGATCAGTAGCTTTTCCTGATGGAAACGACGGAAGAGTTTTGGTCGGTGGCTGGTTTAATTCAAAGGTTTATTATATCACTAAAGAAGAATTGGTTGACACACTCTTATCATATGAGGTTGCTGACTTTAGCACATTTGATCAGGATCCATCAAGCCAATTAAGATTAAACGGTGCTGCTTGGGGCGATGTTGATGGTGATCAGAAGATTGATATGTTTTTTGGTTCACGTGGTGGTACTTCACAACCTAATGCTATGATTTTCAGACTTGAATATCTTGGTGTTGATCCAACTAATCCTGCTAATTATGTTGCTTCAGTTGTTGATTCTGCAATTATCGCTGTTGGTGGAGATTATGATGTAATTGTTTGTGCAAATGTTGATGGTGACCCTGAAAGTGAAGTACTTTATACTCAGGGATATTCAAGAGCTAATCCAACCGATGAAGTTGTTCCGATTGTAATTCTTGATTATCAGTTTACTCCTGTTTCAGTTGAGCGTATTGCAGATTTTATTCCAACTGATATTTATCTTGATCAGAATTATCCTAATCCATTCAATCCTTCTACCACAATTAAATTTGGTATTACCAAATCATCCAATGTTGATTTAAGAGTATTCGATATGCTTGGTAATGAAGTTGCTGTAATAGTTGATAATCAATATATGGAAGCTGGTAATTACTCATCTAAATTTAATGCTGATGGATTATCAAGCGGAATTTATTTGTATCAACTAAAAGCAGGCGATGTGAAAGTGACTAAGAAAATGCAGTTGATTAAGTAATTATAGTATGTGTTTTATAAAGGGTTGTCTGAATAAAAATAGTTCGAACTTTCAGGCAGCCCTTTCTTTTTATTGTTCTTTTATAATTAAAAACAATTGACACAAAGTTGATTTAATATTGAAGGCAATCATTAACTTGCCAAGAGGTAACAATGAAAAAATTATTTACCACTTTTCTTATTACAGTAATTTGTTCCACTTTATTCCAGATTGATTTATTTGCCGGTGTAACCGGAAAGATTGCGGGCAAAGTTACAGATGCAGAAACAGGTGAGCCTCTCATTGGAATAAATGTTATTATTGAGGGAACCACGATGGGTGCTGCAACCGGTATTGATGGAAATTATATCATTAATAATGTTGAGCCGGGTGTATACACACTCGTATTTTCAGGTGTCGGTTATCAGAAAAAAATTGTTACGAATGTTCGTGTATCCAGTGATTTTACCACAAGAATTGATATTCAACTTTCTTCTGAAGCAATCGGTCTCGAAGCTGTTGTTGTAGAAGCAAAAAGACCATTAGTAAGAAAAGATTTAACATCATCACATACCGTAATAGATAATACTCAGATTGAAGCTTTACCTGTAGAAAGCATTGACCAATTACTTGTGCTGCAAGCAGGCATCACAAAAGGTGCCGGTGGTGAACTTCATATAAGAGGTGGAAGATCTACAGAAATTGCCTATAATGTTAACGGAGTATCTTCAGTAAACCCTTATGACTTCGGAAGAACAGTTCAGATTTCAACAAATGCAATTCAGGAATTATCTGTTGTCAGTGGAACTTTTAATGCTGAATATGGAAATGCTCTGAGTGGTGTTGTTAATGCGATTACAAAAGAAGGTGGAAACAAATACACGGGTTCTTTTTCATATTATACAGGTGATCATTTCAGTTCACACAAAAATATTTTCTTTAACATTGGTGATATTAATCCTGTAAACAATCAGGTCCTTGAAGGAACTTTCGGAGGTCCGTTACCATTTACAGATAATTCAGTTACATTTTTCTTCTCAGGAAGATATAATAACGATAAAGGTTTTCTGTATGGTCAGCGTCAGCATACGATTTACGATTCTGTTTACAGAAATCCTAACAACCCAAGTGATATAAGAATTTCATTAAATGGTGATAATTCAATCGTATCGATGAATCCTTCAGAAGATTTAAATCTTACCGGCAAGTTTACTGTAAAACCAATCTCAACTCTGAAAATTAATTATGATGTTGTTTATTCTAATTCAGAATATCAGACTTACAATCACGAATTGAAATATGTCCCGGACGCTAACTATCATCGTTTTGAATGGGGCTTGTTAAATTCGCTTGAAGTAAGACAGGCAATTGGTTCAAATACTTTTTATTCACTGAAAGGTGCTTTTAATATTTATGACTTTAAAAGATATCTTTTCCCATTACTTGATGCATCTGGTAATGAAGTCAGCTTCAGACCGGGGATGAGTCTCGATGGTTTAAGACCTGATCCAAGGTACCAGCCATCACATAAAAGTTTTAAATTAACTCCTTATACATTTCGTTCAGGTGGAACTTCTAACGAACACTTTTATCAGAGATCCTATGCAAGCGAACTTAAATTTGATTTGACAAGTCAGGTCTCTAATGAACACGAAGTAAAGTTCGGTTTAAGAGGCAAGTATGATGTGCTTGACTATCAATACTTTACTATTTTCAGAGACACAACAACTTATATTGAACCAACTATTCCAGATACCAACACATTGTATCACGATATATATTCCAGAGAACCTTATCAGTTTTCAGCATATCTTCAGGATAAGATGGAATACACGAACATGATTCTGAATGTCGGACTTCGTTTTGATTATCTTAATCCGAGAGCAAAATATGCTCCGGATATTTTCAAACCTACTTCAGGTTTGGTTGATGCAGAACCCAAAAGTATTTTCAGTCCAAGAATAGGAATATCATTCCCGATAACTGATCAGGGAATAATTCATTTTTCATACGGACATTTTTATCAATTACCGCCTTACAGATATTTATTTACCAATCCTAACTTTAAAAAATCCGGCAGCACTCCAACTTATGGAAATGCAAATCTGAATCCTGAAAAAACAGTTACTTACGAAATGGGTTTGCAGCAGCAGTTAACAGAAACAATTGCTTTCAATGTAACGGGATTTTACAAAGATGTTCGTGACTTACTCGCACTTCAGGAAATCAGAATCAGCACCAGTGAATCATATTTCAAATATGTAAATAAAGATTATGCGAACATTAAAGGAATAACATTTTCATTAACAAAAAGAAAATTACCTGATGATTTATTCGGTGCATCTTTGGACTATACATTTCAGGTTGCTGAAGGAAATGAAACAGGTGCATCATCATTCTTTCTTGACTTATCTTCAGGAAGACAGAGCGAAAAAATTCCTGTGCCTTTAGATTGGGATCAGACTCACACTCTTAATGGTTCTATTACCTTTGGCAATTACAAAGACTGGGTAGTAACTCTTGTTGGAACCATTAACACGGGTTTACCTTACACTCCAATTCTTTTTGAAAGAGAAATATTCCTCAAGACGAACAGCGAGAGGAAACCACTTCAGACTAATGTTGATTTGTTAATTGAAAAAACTATTAACTTCGAAGTTGCTGCAGTTACTTTATTTGTAAAAGTGTTCAATTTGTTCGATACTCTTAACGAAAGATTTGTTTATGATGATACAGGTAGAGCCACTTACACATTGGAATCATCCAAAGGCGGACCTCAGGAAACAAATCGTTTGTCGCAGATAATTCCCGGATTGAAATCCGCAGATGAATATTTCACAAGACCTCAGTACTACTCTGCACCAAGAGAGGTGCGTTTAGGTTTATCTATAGAATATTAAGCATCGGAGAACAATATGTCCAAGCTAACATTAAAGTTTTTATTATTCACTCTAACTGTAATTTTATTTTTCCAGAATCTCTTTGCTCAGGAAACAATTGAACAGAGAAGGCAAAGAGAGCATCAGGCTGTTATTGATTATATTCAATCACATCATCCGAATTATCCTGTAAATCCAAATCCTATGAAAACTTCGCCACTCAAATACAGTGGACCGAAAAGATTTTCAAAGCTGAATGCATTTGAGGACAGGAAAAGATATCTTATGAATGGCAACAATGTTACTTGTGAAATATGGAATTACGGCGGTATCGGACCTGGTTTCCCGGGTGCCAATTTGCGGGACTTATTGGCTATGGTCTGGAAAGATGCTGCTTATATTTTCCAGTTTACACCGTTGGTTGCAGCAAAGGTTCAGTCTGAAACGGGAGATACTGTTTTTATAGTTTCAGATGGTCTGTATGATTATGACAGACCACAATTAAGAGACAGAGATCCTGCCACAGGATTGTGGTGGACATTTGAGCCACTTCCTGGTTACGCTGATCCTGATCAGGAATTTATGGCTTCGAATCCTGCATTCGATTCTGACAGAGATGGGAAACCCGATAGCTGGCCCAGAGAATGGTATAATGCAACGCTTGGCGAATATGTTTGGCCGGGTTATTTAAAAGTGGGAGAGAACAATGCGGATCTTGAAGTCTATTGGGCAATGGATGACAGATACAATAAAGAATTTAATTACTATCCATTCTTAAATGATACCACAAGAAAAGGTCTCGGTGTTCAGATTGACGGAAGAGCTTTTCAATGGAGTAATTCATTAGCAGCAAATTCAATTTTTGTTGTCTGGACAATTACAAATGTCAGCGACAAAGATCTCGATTCGGTTGTTTTCGGTATATATGGCGATCCTGATGTTGGCGGAGTTGATAATGATGATGATAATGGTTTCTTTATAAAACCATACGGCGATGATGTTCAGAATATTCCTGTTTATGCAAGAAGTATGGTTTATTTCTGGGATCCTGATATGACTGGTGATAGAGGTGTTAAACTCGGTTATCTCGGATGCAAGTTTCTTGAAAGCCCGAGTAATTCTGAAGATGGAATTGATAATGACGGTGACGGGATGATTGATGAAAGTCAGGAAGATGGAATTGATAATGATGGTGACTGGAATCCGGAAACTGACGATGTTGGAATTGATGGAATTCCTAATACAGGTGATGAAGGAGAAGGAGATGGTATTCCTACAAGAGGTAAAAAATTACCGGATGGAAGACCTGATCCTTTAGCGCCCGGTGAACCGAATTTTGAATACACTGATTTAGATGAAGCCGATCAGATTGGTTTGACAAGTTTTAACAGCGAATCCTGGGCAACTTCTCTTGCAATCGGTAATGATGCAGATATCTGGAACAGAGTTCAACCCGGAAACTTTAGTGAAATAACAAACAATGAAGATATAGTTTTCATATTTGGTTCCGGAAAAATTTCTCTGAAGAAAGGTGAAACTAAAAGAATTTCAATGGCGTTTCTGTTTGGTGATAACTTACAGGATTTATTGGTAACTGCAGAAACCGTTCAGGATATTTACAACAAAAATTATCGTTTCTTCAGACCACCGGATTTGCCAACTGTAACTGCAATACCCGGAGACAAGAAAGTTACATTATTCTGGGATACAAAAGCTGAAGAAAGTGTTGACCCGATTACCGGAAAAGATTTTGAAGGTTATGTAATTTACAGAAGTACTCGTCCTGATTTTGCAGACATTCAGAGAATAACCGACGGCAGAGCTTCAACATTTCTTTATGACCCATTAAAAGATGTCAGTGGTTTTGATGCAAAGTTTGATCTTCAGAATAACTGGAGAGGTTATCATCCTGTTCCTTATCAGGGAAGAGGTATTCATTATTATCTTGGGGATGATACAGGTTTACGGCATTACTTTGTTGATTCAAATAATGTAATCAATGGACAAACTTATTATTATGCTGTTGTGGCTTATGATCATGGTGACTCATTAGGAATTCCTCCAACTGAAACCACCAAAAAAATTAATGTTGATCCGATTACTTCGCAATTAATTTTTGATAGGAATACTGTGCAGGTTATTCCTGGTCCAAGAGCTTCAGGATATGAAGCTCCAACAATTAACCAGAATAATGTTCAGCAGACCAGCGGAATTGGAAATGGGAAAGTTGATTTCATTATTCTTGATGATCTTTCTGTTATTGATGAGACTTACACTCTTACTTTTTCTGATACATTGAGATTGCAGGATACAACTATTCTGAAAAAGAATTACTCTCTAATAGGTGAAAAGCCTGTAACAGAAAACTTCTTTTTATTTGATACAAAGTTTGCAGCATTATCTCATCCAAATATTATCAATGACCAGACTTTACAAGTAAAAGACAAACAAGGCACTATTTACACTTTAGGAACTGATTATATAATTAACTTTGAAAAAGGTGCTATCAGAAGAACTGATAATTCTTCAATGCCGAATAAACAGGAATACACAATTACATACAATTATTATCCAATTTATCAAAGCACCGCATTAAGTGGTGAAGATGAAAATCCTGTCTTTGATGGAATAAAACTTATTGTTGATGATTTTCAGTCACTGCAATTTGATGCCAACAGGTCGAAATGGAGCAGAAGTGACTTGAATATTCCTGCATTCGTTGGGCTCTCATCACTTGGTGCTGCAAACAGAAAAGCATATTATCCGGCAGATTATATAATTACATTTTCAGACAATTACATTGACTCAGCAAAATATTTTAAGCTTGGTTCGCCATTAACTACAATTCAGGTGAAATATAAAGTTGAAGAAGTTACAAGCGGAATTCCACGAAGGATATGGACAGTGCTGAAAGAAAACGCAATTGTAGATACTGCCTGGTCAAGAGGTGATGAAATAATTTTCTATAAACCAGGTGCTCAGGCAATTTCAACGGATACTTTAACCTGGGGAATAATATTTGGTCAAATGACTGCAAGCGATTCTTCTATGCCAAGGGATGGCGATCAATATTTCTTCTACACAAAAAGACCATTCAGCAAAAATGATGTCTTTAAACTTACTACTAAAGCTGGCTTTGTAAATAATGATTTGGCAAAATCGCGATTAGATAATATCTATGTTGTTCCGAATCCTTATGTCGGAGCTAGTTCAATCGAACCCGGAAACAGATTGCCTGATAAAAATCGTGGTGAAAGAAGAATATATTTTGAAAATCTTCCTCCAAAGTGCACTATCAGAATTTTTACTCTCTCTGGTGAACTGGTAACTACACTTGATCATGAATCAGGGTTTGATAACGGAAGAGAGTTCTGGAATCTATTGAACAGGGATGGTTTCAGTGTAGCTTATGGAATTTATCTTGCACACATCGATGCACCAGGCATCGGTGAGAAGATCATAAAATTTGCATTAATTAAGTAATCGGATGCAGGAGTTTAAAATGAATAAATTAAAAATTATATCAGTTCTGATTACAGCTCTAATTTTTTCTTTTAATATAAACGCTCAAACACTTAAAACCGGTACCACTGCTGCTCAGGTACTCAAGTTCAATGTCGGACCACGAGCAATAGGAATGGGTGGTGCATTCACATCTGTCTCGAATGACATTCTATCAACTTATTGGAATCCGGCAGGAACTGCATCAATAATTTCCAATGAAGCTTTCTTTAATCACACTGATTTGTATCTTGATATCAAACACGATTACTCTGCTTTCGCAACCAATCTTTCTGACTTGGGTACTGTCGGGCTATTCGTTTCTGTTTTATCAATGGATGAGATGTTGGTGAGGACTGAAGAAAAACCTGAAGGCACAGGCGAATATTTTGATGCCGGTGCTCTTGTAATCGGTGTTAATTATTCAAGATATCTTACGGAAAATTTTGCAATCGGCTTCAACTTCAAATACATCAATGAATCAATCTGGCATATGAGTGCAAACGGGTTCGCTGTTGATATAGGAACTATCTACAAAATTCCGATACTCAACGAATTCAGAATTGCTGCAAGCATTTCTAATTTTGGCACTAAGATGCAATTGAGCGGCAGAGATGCAACAAAAACTTTAGCATCCGGTTCAACAGGCAGAGATATATTAAATGTAAATCTTGAACTCGATAAATTTGATTTGCCACTGCTTTTCAGATTCGGTGTTTCTGCAGATGTTATTAAAGATGAAAGCTCAAGACTAACATTAGCGGTTGATGCAGTTCATCCCAATGATCATTCTGAATACATAAACTCAGGATTGGAGTATTCGTGGAATGAAACATTTTTCATTCGCGGTGGATTCAATTCACTTTTTGAAACTGACAGTGAAAAAGGATTAACAGTGGGTGCAGGTATCAATTACAGATTAATGGACATTATTAAAATAAAACTTGATTATGCATATCAGGATTTCGGCAGATTAACCAGCATTCATTACTTCTCTGTTGGAATAACATTTTAATCGTAGGACAGGCTATCAGCCTGTCCTGTATAAATAAAAAACCCAAAACAACATAAGAAGCTACAGATGAAATTATTTATACTTTTGATAGCTGCTTTTAATATCGTTTCATACTCACAGACTTTCAGAATAAATCGTCCTGTCCCTGATACAATTGAAACAAACGGAAGTTATCTTTTTGGTGAACCAAGATATCAGGATCCGTCCAACGCGCATCGCGGAATTGATATTTTAATTCGATGGGACACAGTTCGCTCTGCAACAAACGGCTCAGTATATTTTGTTGGTTACAACCCTAATGATACCATCGGTGGTTATGAACCCAACGGAGCGGGAAATTATGTTGTAATCAGAAGTATGTATAACGGCAGATTGGTTTACTTTTATTATATGCACCTAAAGCAACCGCTGGTCGTTGCAAATGATGTTGTTCTTTCGAGTCAGCCGATTGCTATTTCAGGCAACACAGGAAGATCAACCGGTGCACATTTACACTTTGAGATCAGATACGATTCACCGAATTCGACTTCAAGAAAGACAAGAAATCCTGAACTTTGGTGTGCAATAACAGGAATGGGAGCAATTTACGGGCGAGTACCAAATGCACCGAATTCAACCAGAGTTGATATCTATCCTGACCCGAAACCAAGACCTCCTTATACGACTTTCAGTTACGCTCTTACTTATAATTTTAATGATCCATACATAGGAAGTGATGAAGTTTATAATGAAAATTATGCGATTGGTGATGTGAAACCGGGGACTTATACGATTAGATCAATGAATAATACTTATGTTAGAACTGTTACTGTTGGTCCTGGTCAGATTGTTAATGCGGATCAACCGAATGATGTTGATTTTAATATTTCAATTCCGGAAGATTTTGCTTTGATGCAGAATTATCCTAATCCATTTAATCCAACAACGGTGATTTCGTTCAAAATTCCTGAAGTATCCCTCGTTCAATTAAAAATTTATGATATGCTTGGTAATGAAATAACAACTCTTGTTGATGAAGAAAAACCAGCAGGTGAATATCACCAGTTTTTCGATGCATACGGTTTAAGTTCCGGTGTTTATGTTTACACGATTGTTGCTCAATCCTCTTCTGGAAGAGCTTTTAGGGAAAGTAAAAAGATGATGCTTCTGAAATAAATCAACGGACTAATTTTGTTTCCAGTGACAATCAGTGCAAAGATGCTGCTTCAGTGACTCTCCTAAGTCTACAGGATGTTTAAATTCCAATCCGTCGAGGGAAGTTTTAACACTTCCGTCATTCATTTTTTGTGAGATAATAATGTGGCAACTATTACAGTCGTTTGAAATTACTTTTCCATCATCACTTACATGCTTCCCGTCGTGACACCTGAAACAACCCGGTGTATAAACATGCGAAATGTTGTCAGGAAAGTGTTTCCAGTCAGCTTTCATATAAGGGAAGTAATTTCTTTTATAAATTTTCTTAGTATTATCAATCGCCTGAGCTATTTTTTCTTTTTTCGTTGAATAAATTTGCGGATAGTTTATCTTATAAAACTCTTCAATTACTGTCTCTATGCTGTCCAATCCGATTTCTCTTGATGAATAATTACCTTCAAGGGCAAGTACAACAAGACTTTTTATGTAGGGAAGTGATTCATCGATTTTCCCAAGTGACATATAAAGGTTTGCCATCTTATCTGGCTGATGGTAAATGTGAGAAGGTCTGTTATGACAATCAATACAATCCATTCTTCTGTAATTCTCAGGATTGAAATTTTTCTCATCAAACTTTGCCTCTGTATTTCTGTAAATTACTTCTTTGCCATCTGAGGTGATCAATTTAACCCAGGGAATTTCTAACCTTCTTTCATCAGTATGAATGTAATCAACTTTATTATCTATATTCATATGCCAATGAATTCCACCCGTTGTTCCGAATTCACTGTTTCCACCACCAATCTTAACTAACATTGTTAATGCAGACTTAGTATTCGTTTCGTCAGAAAGATAATAAGTATGCTCAACTTTCTTCTCGCTGAAGAAGTGAGATGGTGAATGACATTGCTCGCAAGTCCCTTCAGCAGGGCGAAGTTCTTTTACTGGTGTTTGAATAGGTCTGCTGTATTTATTAAAAAGAACTGAATAAACCTGATATGCTCCGCTTAGCTTCGATTTTACATACCAACTTGTTCCTGAACCGATGTGACATTTAACGCAGCCGACTCTGGAATGTGGTGAACTTAAATATGCAGTGTATTCTGGTTCCATTACTTTATGGCAAATTGTGCCACAGAATGCATCTGTTTCAGTATATTCATATGCTTTAAAGCTTCCGAATGCTGAGAAAATCAATAACAGTATAGTTCCGATTGAAAAAACCAAAAACATTGCTCTCTTTTTCGGATCATTCAGGTCAATCACTGGCAATGTTCCTGATCTAAAAATTCCTTTCTTCTCTCGTTTTCTTTCCCTTATTATTCCATAGGCAATAAATAAAAGTCCCGCTATTAAAAATATAGGAAGAATGATATAGGTGATTATACCCATATATGGTTTTTCTGACGGCGAGAGAAGATCAATGATAAACAGGAAAACAATCAGACCAAAACTGAGAGAAGCTAGAGCTGCCCCAAATAAGGTGATTGGATTGTAAACATAATTTGGGAAAATTTTTTTCATCTCACTTTTTATGATATAGTAAGATTAAGGAATTATTTATTCAAATGTTATTAAAATTACAGAAACTTCAGAAAATGATAAGAGTAAATTATTCAGAGAACTCTAAGAATTGCTATCTTCAGATTTTTCTTTAGCTTCTTGTTGTTTTATTCTTTCAAGTTCTAAAGGATGTTCGTGAGCCATTTCCTCTTCTGTTAAAGTACCTTTAATCCAGGCAAGATTCATTGGATAAACATCCGGATTGAAAATAACAAAGTAGAAGTGCCATACAACAATTGCGAGGAAAGCTAACCAGGCTTCATAATAGTGTATAGTTCGAGCAATATCCCATTCTAATTTCGAAAATGTTCCTACCTGATCGGTATAAATCCACATTATCAATCCTGTAACGGTCATAACGATAGTTCCCCAAACAAGAGCCCAGTATTCAAATTTCTCAATGTATGAGAAACGGTCTAATTTTGGTTTTTTATTTGAAAGCCCAAGATTAAATTTTGCTACACCAATTGCATCAATAACATCCTGCCATCTGGGTAATAAATCAAAAATCAGTTGCCGGCCACGCTTAGTAAATAAAACATAATAAATATGATAAAGACTTACTCCAATCATTGCAACAGCAGCAATTCTGTGAATTAAACTTCGGTATTCAAAAGCGTGACTGCTTAAATCTCTGATATGACTTACCCACCAGGATTCCGGAAACCTAAGCATAAACCCGGTAATTACCAGTACAATAAAACTCAAAGCCATAGTTGCGTGTTGAATACGTTCATTTACTGTCATTCTTAGATATAAACGATTTCCATACTCTTGTTCTATTGCGCCAGCTCGCATCGTTTTTCTTATTTTCCCTTTTCTATATAAATCAGCTGCATTGTGTAAAAACATTCCGCTGACAATTGAAACAATTAAAACTATATAGATTGTGGCAATCCAATAGAGTATTGGCTCATCTGTTTTGTCTAAGGTAATATGAATTTTTCCTGTTACGAAAGTAGTATTAGCTCCCGGATGACAACCTCCGCAAGTTTTAACCAGATTATCCTTATGTATTGTTGATGTAGGATCACTTGAAGGTTTAATATTATGAACTCCGTGACAACTTCCACAGTTAGCGACTGTTGCAACACCACCTCTTAATGCCAGCCCGTGATAAGATTCTGTAAATGTTTTGAATCTGTTTGCTGATAACCCATATTTTTCTGACAATTGAACCGATTCGTGACAAGGAGAGCAAATCATTCTTGATACATTCTGATAGGCAACCGGTGATTTAGGATCCGTGTGTTCAAGAATATTATGTTCACCGTGGCAGGAAGTGCATACAGGCGAATCAATATTTCCCCTGGCAACACTGACTCCATGAATACTTTCATTAAATTCATCTTTTATTTCAGAATGACATTTGCCGCAATTGTTAGGAATAGACATTCTATATACACTAGATCTGGAATCAGATGCTTTAATTATTTCGTGAGAATTATGGCAATCAACACAATTTGCTGCATCACCATTACCAGAATGCAGTGATTTACCATGAATACTTTTTTCATAAGCCAAGATAAACCCGGCAGAAGGTTTTGTTTTTTTTCTGACTTCAGGATCGTCTAAATGGCAGGAAAGACAGAGTTTTTCCTGTGCTTGCTTCATCAGTGTTTTATTGTTTCCGAAAGCTGTTTCGGTTATTGCACTTTTATGACATGTTATACAGTTTGGTGCGCTCTCATCTCCCTGATCAAATGATATAGCGTGGTTAGAAATTTTATATGATTCAATTGCCTCTGGGTGACAATTACCACAGGAGATTGGAGAGTTCTTGGCTGACCATTTACCTGTTTTGGTTGAGGCAACCTCGTGAGCGCCGTGACAGCTTACACAGGAAACATCCTTTCCTACACCAAGTCCTTTGGTTTTAAGAATTTGAGGATGGAAAGAATGTTTGGTTAATGCCGCATTATGACAACTCACACAGTTGACCTCTTTGATCGGGTCTGCGTGTGGAATATCTTCAGCTTTAAATCCCTTATGACAAGATACGCAATTCAGTTTTGAGTGAACTGATTTTTTATAAATATTTTCATCAACAAAAAGGGAAACTGTTTTTCCCTTCTTTTCCATAGTGAGTTCATTATCACTATGGCACATCAGACAATCTTCGATTGATTGAGCATATATCTTAGAGGGCAGAATAACTAATCCGATTATAAGGAGGGTAATTTTAAGATGTTTGGGAAGCATCTTCTTTTTAATAAATCGAGAAAGTCTGTGTGCCACAGTAAAAACCATAAAACTGTTTATTCAGTTTCAGCTTTGAGTGTTGATAACCATTCAACTAAAATTTTTAAATCTTCATCGCTTCCTTTAAATGAAGTCTTATGATCTTTATCATTTAATTTCATTTCTTTCTTCAGATATTTTATCATGTCTTCACTCTTCATTTCTGCGCCAACATTTGATAAATCTGTTGCGTCAGATTTTTTTGATTCTATGCCAACGCTTTTTACAGTATGGCACATATTGCATTTCTGATCAACAAAGATTTTCTTACCAGCGGGATCATCATTTGATGAAATTGTGAAAGCAAATCCGTAAAGAGCAACGATTGCTATTATTATTCCGAGATAAGCGATGATGTTTTTCATTTTGTACCTCACTTTGTGTTTAGTTATTTAAGTTGTTTAAGATTATAACAATCTGAATACCACAAGAACAAATCAATTTTTGATGTTTTTCGGAATTTTTAATTCTAAACTGTATATAATTTCTCACGAAAGGGAATATGAAACTTTAATAGTTCGCAATTATTAGAAAATTTATTTTCGGATTAATATTATTTATTTGTAAAATATTTATGAATGTTAGCAAAAAATAGGTTTAATCTTTTTAATTATGATATAGCAATTCAGGAATTTTTAATGTTATTTCATTCAGGTCGAATGGTTTATAGAATATTTCATCCACAATTTGTTTGATACGGTTTTCGGATTCCTTGGATTTGTTAGTAAAAACATAAGTGAGAATAATCGGAATTTCTGAACGGCAGTTTTTGAATTTATAACATTTATCTATTAATTCGGAATCCGGTTCAGCATCAATTATAACCAGATCAGCATTTTTATTGCAGATTAGACCAGCAACTATATCAAGGTCAGTGGTGGCTATAACCCGATAGTGAGTCTGCAGATACATCATCAAACTGTAGCAAAGACTGAAATCCGGGCTATAAATTACAACTCTTTTCATTAAATGTGCTTTGATAAACTGATAATAATTCTCAGGAATTTCCTATTTGTATGCCAAAGCAAAATCCCCTCAAGTGTGTGATAATTGTCAAATTTGAAGCGTTTGATTTCCAATTGTGAAATAAAAGAAAAAGTATTTTCTCTCAAATGAAAAGAATTTCAAATATCAAATTTTTATATCGAGTTCTTTAAGTTTTCTGTAAAGAGTAGATAAACCAACCTTCAGAACATCAGCCGTCTTCTCTTTATTGAAGTTGTTTGATTCAAGAACTCTCATGATAAAATCTCTTTCGAATTTTCTTACACTATCCTCAAGCGACTCTGAAAAGTTTAGTTCATAACTTTCCCGGTTAGGTACAAATGAAGGAGGCAAATCATCTGTGGAGATATACTCACCTTTACAAAATATCACCGCTCTTTCAATAACATTTTCTAATTCTCTTACTTCACCTTTCCATTCGTGTGCAAGCAATGCTCGCATTGCATCATTATCAATTCCTTTGATATTCTTATTGAGTTCTTTTCTGTATTTATTCAGGAAATGGTCAGCTAAAAGTGGAATATCTTCTTCTCTTTCTTTCAATGATGGAAGATGAATTTCGACAACATTTAATCTGTAATATAAATCTTCTCTGAATCTTCCGGCTTTTACTTCTTCTTCAAGATTGCGATTAGTTGTTGCAACAAATCTTACATTAACCGGTAATGATTGAGTAGTTCCAACCGGAGTATATTCCTTTTCCTGAATTGCACGAAGTAATTTTACCTGAAGCTGCGGCGGCATTTCACTTATTTCATCAAGAAACAATGTTCCGCCATCGGCTGCTTTAATAAATCCTTCTTTATCGGAAATTGCACCTGTAAATGCACCCTTTTTATGTCCGAATAATTCACTCTCAATCAGGTTTTCGGAAATTGCACCGCAGTTTACTGCAATAAATGGTTTGTTTTTTCTTTTGCTTCTGAAATGAATTGCTCTTGCAACAAGCTCCTTTCCTGTACCACTGTTTCCACTGATTAACACAGTTGAGTCAGTTTCGGCAACAGTCTGAATCATATCAAATACTTTTTTTATTGCAGGACTTTTCCCAACGATATTATCAAAATCGTACTTACGATTTATCTCCTCACGAAGAACTTTATTTTCAACCAGTAAGTCTTTGACTTCAAAAAGTCTTTTTGCCTTAATAAGAAGTTCATCAAATTCAACCGGCTTAAGAATATAATCGCTTGCACCGTTTCTTAAAGCAGTGATTGCAGTATCCAGTGAACCGAAAGCAGTTATAATAATTACAGCAGTTTGTGAATCCAGAGTTCTGATCTTTTCGAGAAGTTCTGTGCCTTTCATTGCAGGCATCTCAATGTCTGTTATGACCAAATCAAAATGTTTTTCTTTAATCTTATCATAAGCAACTTTACCATTTTCAGCTTTTTCGACTTCATAACCTTCGGTTTCAAGGATATAAGAAATAGAATCTCTTATTATTTCTTCATCATCTACAACTAATATTTTGAACGCCATATATTCCTCTTTAATTATGTATCGGTAATTTAATTATAAAAGTTGTGCCTTCATTTATTTTGCTTTTTACTTTTATATCGCCCTGAAAACTTTTCACAATTCCGTAGCTAACCCACAGACCAAGGCCGGTGCCTTTCCCTTCTTTTTTTGTAGTGAAAAATGGTTCAAAAATTTTATTCAGGTTTTCTTCTTTTATTCCCGGACCTGTATCAACAAAAGTAATCGTAAGCCAATCAGAATTTGCTTCAGTTGTAACAGAGATTTTTTCATTTTTCTTTTCTTTCTTTTCTGAAATAGCATCAACAGCATTGAGTAAAATATTAAGAAAAACCTGTTGAATCTGATCTGCTATTAAAGGCAGCATTGGAATTGAATCGCTTAGCTTTGTTTCAAAAGTTATATCTCTGGCTTTGGTGCCAACACGGGTAATCTCAACTGCTTCGGTAATAACCTTATTAACATCTGTTAACTCAAGTTCATAGTTTGAAGGTCTTGAAAAATCAACAAGGTCCCGAATGATTTTAGAAATTCTTGTTATCTGACTTTTTACTAAACTTAATTTTTCATTTACGAAAGGATCTTTCGAGCTTCTCTGTGCAACCTGAACCAATGCTGAAATAGAAGCGAGCGGATTTCCGACTTCGTGAGCAATTCCTGCAGCAAGTGTTCCGATACTTTCCATTTTCTGAGTGTGAATTAATTGTCTTTCAAGCGTTCTTTTTTCTGTTAAGTCTCTGTGAATTGCAAAGTAACCCGATACTTTACCATCCTTTTCGATTATTGGTGAAATTAGTAACTGAGTATAAAAAGGTTCACCGTTCTTTTTTCTGTTTTCAACTTCGCCGACCCAGACTTTTCCGCTTGAAATGGTTGCCCACATTTTATCCCAGAAAGATGATGGAAGTTTGCCGCTGCCAAAAACCCGGGGATTTTTGCCCAGTAATTCTTCCTTTGAATAGCCCGAAGCCACTTCGAAAGCCCGATTTACATAAATTATTTTTCCGTTAAGGTCAGTAATTTCGATTGGATTGACACTGTTTTCTGCTACATTAAAAAATCGTATAAGTTCAGCTTCTTTTCTTTTTTCTTCGCTTATATCCCGGACACTGATAATTGCAAGTCTGTTTTCCTTTGAAGAATCTTCAAAAGGAATTATGGTAATCTTAACATTTACAAAATTCCGGTTGATAAAAAGTCTTGTCTCAATTTCTTTTGAAAGACCATCTTTCAAAGCTTCTGAAAAAGTTCTTTCGCTATTACTTCTGTCACACAATTCAACATAATCAAAAAATATTTCTGTGTCTTCAACTGACTGATTTAATGTATTACTCGCTACCTTGTTCATTCTTGTTATTTTACCGTTACGGTCAACAAGAAAGAACATTTCAGGAAAATTATCAAATAAAGTAAAGTCAAAGTTCAGATTGTTCATTTAAATTTTATCGGATTTTAGTTAACAAAAATAACTATAATTTAAGTCCTTAATAAATAGAAAAAGTTAACCTGTGATATAGAATTTTATTTTTTTAACGATATTTGATTGGAAAAATTAAGGATACTTATTGAAAGAAATTTTAGAAATTTTCAGATACAGATTACTTTGGCTGAATTTTATTCTGCTTATTGTTTCTGCAGTGCTGATGTTTAATTATAATATTATTTCACTGCTGACTTTTGCCTTTATGATTAATATCTATGACATACTCGGTTATCATTTTACTTTGATAAGAAGAACTACTCAACTTCCTGATAAAGTTATTATCAGAGCTTACAGGATTCATCAGATGATGTTTGAAATCCTTGCAGCTGTTTTGATTGGACTAATGGTTGGCTGGGAGTTTTCTATTGGTTGTGTTATTATAAAGTTTTTTGGAGTTCAGGATGCTCTCTATTATTTATTTCTGCAGAAGAAATTTCCAGACAAATTTACCTGGATGAAATGGACACCGTTAGGAATTATTAAAGGTGATTTATCAAAAATTGAAGTTATTTTTCAGGCAGTAATTGGAATTATTATCGCAATATTGATAATCATTTTATGAAAATATGAAATTAGGTTTATTACAATACAGTCCTGTCTGGGAAGATAAAGAGGCAAACAAACAAAAGATTTTATCTTTTATTGAAAAGGCAGAGGATAAAATTGATTTGCTGATTCTACCAGAAATGAGTCTTACCGGATTTACAATGAACTCTGATCAATTTGCAGAAGGAATTGGCGGCGATACTTTCAGATTCTTTTCTGCACTTGCACAGGAAAAGTCATTCGATGTATTCGTTGGGATTATTGAAAGAGGAAAGCAGAAACCTTTTAATACTCTTCTTCATATAAATTCAAAAGGTAATTTGATAAAACTTTACAGAAAAGTTCATCCTTTTTCTTACTCAAAAGAAAATCTTTTCTACAATGCCGGATCAAAACCAGTTACAACAAAAATTAAAAAGCATTTTATTGGACTATCAATCTGCTATGATTTAAGGTTTCCGGAACTTTACAGAAAATATGCAAAGAAACGCGTGCATCTGATTGTTGATATTGCTAATTGGCCAGATACAAGAATTGAACATTGGAGAACCTTGCTTAAAGCAAGAGCAATTGAAAATCAATGTTATGTAGCTGGAGTTAACAGAGTAGGAGACGATCCCAAACTTCATTACAACGGATGCACAAGTTTTTATGATCCGATGGGAAATCTTTTGGCAGAAGTAGTTGAAGATGAAAAACTTTTGATTGTCGAAATGAATAAAAACTATGTGAATGAAGTCAGAGAAAAATTTCCCTTTCTTGATGATATGAAAATGATTTAGAAAGAAATTGATACTATTTAAGATAAATCATTTTTTTAGTCTGAATAAATTTCTTTCCCGAACTTGTTTCCGTTTCACCAATTTTTAACTGATAGAAGTATACTCCACTATTCAGATTGAGTCCTGAGATTTGATCTACATTGAACTTAACTTCATATTTTCCCGCAGGTTTGTATTCATCTACCAAAGTAGCTATTTCTTTCCCGAGTAAATCATAAACTTTTAGAGTCTGATGACTGCCGACTGGCGACTCCCAAATGATTTTTGTGTTTAGGTTAAATGGATTAGGATAATTCTGATAAAGCACAAATGAATTAGTATGAATGTTGTTCTGATCTTCAACATCAAGGATTTCACTTAATGGTCTTTTCCATACAGAAACTGAATATGCATAATTTCCACTTCCGACAAATACATAATTATCATATACCAATATTGCCTGAATTCTGCTAATTCCAAGATTATCATTTTTGCTGAAGAAGGATTCACCATTGTTTGTTGATACATAAAATCCCGAGTCAGTTCCTGCAAAAACATTTTGTCCATATTTATAAAGCGAATAAACATAAGCACCTGGTTTGTTGAAAGTAGTTTCCCAGCTTTGTCCATAATTTGTTGAGCGATGAATTTTTCCATCCTGAGTTCCGAAGAAGATGATAGAGTCTTCCGCAATAACAGAAATACCTGGATTATTGTGAAGTAGTGTCCAGTTTAAACCAAAATCAGTTGTTACCTTTAAACCTGATGATGCACTGTAAATCCTATTGCCTGAAATATAAAGATGAGAAGTTCCGTAGTCGCCGATTGAATTCCAGCTTTGACCGTTGTCAGTTGATCTGTAAACTGCAAAATTGTCTGATGCTAAAACCTGAGAGTTATCTGCAGCAAGAGAGAAAATATTTTTATTCGAAAGAGTTGTAATTTCCCAATTAATACCGTTATCATTCGACCTGTAAACGCCTGGTGTTTGTGAAAATGGGAATGAAAGTCCGCAATAAATGTAATTATTGGATTTAGCCAGCGACCAGGCGTATGCAAATTGTAAAAAATATCCGGTCCAGTTCAGGCCGCCATCAGATGAACGGTAAAGATATGCTGTTCCACCAGCAAATAATACTTCATTATTTTCAAGCAGAGCCATTATATCTCCGCCCAGATTTGGGTTACCAACAGGTATCCATTGGGCTTTCATTGGAGTGAAAGTAAGAGAAATTATAGTTATGAGAATTGAAAAATTTTTCACCTCAATTTCTCCTTCAGAAGTGAGCAACAAAATAGACTAAAAATTCTTGTGTAAAATTAATGAAATATTTTTTATTGATTCCAAAATGGATGTTTGAGCGGAGAAGGGGATTATAGATCTTTGTTCACTCTAAAAGCAAAACATCGTTAATCTTTTCTGGTTTTTATCATAAGCAAATGAATTGTTACGCCTGAAGCAATGAGGAGTAAAATAATTTTTATATAAAATTCATCAGTAAGATAAAATGCTGAAAGCAAAATCATTATCCAGAGTAATGCAATGTTAAAAATCTTTGCACGAACCGTTAATCCGGATTTATCCTGATAATTTTTTACATACATTCCAAGTATCCTGTGATTTCTTAACCACTCATTGGCTTTAGGTGAACTTTTAACAAAACAAGCCGAAGCTAAGATTAAAAAGATAGTGGTTGGCAGAACCGGAAGAAATATTCCTATTACTCCGATTGCAACCAGCAGAAAACCACTTATCAGATAGAAATATCTGTAAAGTTTCGGCAGTTGAACATTTTTTATTTCAGGGTTTTCAGTCATTGCTTTTTCTTGTTATGCATGTTTCTGATTGCAAACATTAACTACTCCAATTTATAAAACAAATAGATAATATTTATATTCACATAGATAAAAAATATCAATTCAATAAAACAACAAATAAAAATTTATGTTTTCCGTTAAAAGAAGAATTAACTTTTATGACTGCGATCCGGCCGGAATAATTTTTTATTCCCGTTTATTCGACTTCAGTCATTCAGCTTATGAACAAATGATTGAAAGTTTTTCACTCACAGAAGACTACTGGGATAATCCTCAATATGTTGTTCCTATTATCCATGCAGAATGTGATTATTTCAGTCCGATAAAATATGGTGATGAAATACAAATCATAGTGAAAGTATCCGAACTTCGCAGTTCTTCTTTTGAACTATCTTATGAACTTATGCTGGGAAGTGTGAAATGCGCTTCTCTTAAAACTGTTCATGTTTTTGTGAGCAGGGAAGACTGGAACAAAATGAATATTCCGGACGATATTATGATTTCCTTGCAAAGAAATATTTCTGAGTAATTATTTTTTTTCTTCAAACATCGATCGCACTTTTTGTCTTTCAATTTTCCCAAGAGAAGTTTTTGGTAAACTCTCTATGAAAAATATTTCTTTCGGAATCTTGAAAGATGCAAGTTCTTCTCTCAAGATTTTTCTTATTTGATTTACATTAATTTCAGCTGAAGTTACTATAGCCGCACAAACTTTCTGCGACCATTTTTCATCATCCAAAGCGAATACGCATGCTTCTTCAACTCCGGTAATTCTGAGAAGTGCTTGTTCAACTTCGTATGGATTAACATTTTCTCCGCCGGTAATTATCAAATCACTTCTTCGTGCATCAAGAAACAGATAGCCATCTTTTATTTTTCCTGTATCGCCGGAATGATAAAAACCATTGACTAATTTTGCTTCTGTTTCTTCGGGATTATTAAGATAAAATTTGAAAAGACTATTTGAGGAAATAAGAATTTCTTCCTCATCAGAAATTTTTATTTCAACATTTTTAACTGGCTTTCCAACTGTTGAAGGATTGTTTCTAATCTCATCAACAGAAGCAGAAGTTACGAATGAAGCTGTTTCGGATGAGCCGTAAACTCTTACTGGTCTCCAACCGCTCTCATCTGCTTGGACAAGTAACTTGTCCTCAGAAAAACCGCCGCCAATCAAAGTTAATTTTAATGAATTGCTGATTCTGGTATTAATATCAATCAACCTTTGAAGCTGAGTTGAAACTAAAGAAATATGAGTCGGTTTAAATTCTTCAATGGAATTTTTTAGTGAGTCTGTTTCAAGCTTATCCGGAATTATAATTTCACAGCCGTTTGACAAAGCTCTGCATATAATCTGAAAACCTCCGATATGAAAAAAGGGAAGTGAAGCAAGCCATCTGTCAGAAATATTTTGATCAAGAATTTCTTCAGCATTGATTATACTGTTTGCGAGTGAGCTGAAAGTATGTACAACACCTTTTGGCTCACCTGTGCTTCCTGAAGTGAAAATTACAACAGCTTCATCATTTTTGATTTCGCCTGATTCATTGGCGGGATATGATAATACCTCATCGAAGCAAATTTTTCCGATTCTAAGATTTTTTAATTTATCGTAATAAGTCTTTTCATAAATAATATATTGAAAAGCATTTCTGATAATGACAGACTCTATTTCTTTTTCAGTCCATCTTGTATTTATCGGTACTGGCACAAGACCATTATTCCAAAGTGCTAAAGTAGTGACGATAAACTCAATATTATTTTGTGAGAGAATCGGAATGTATTTATTTTCTGAATTTTTTAAGAAAGAAAGTTTTGATGAGAATTTTTGTGCTGAACTAAAAAGTTCTTTATAAGATAATTTCTGTGAGAATGTTCTGACTGCAACTAAGTCATCACGGTTTGAATATTTGTAGAAAAAATCTTTCATCAAAAAATTAAAGAATCATGCCTGCAGAAAATAACAAACCGTAAAGCGCAGAATATTTGGCGCTTACTTCAAGAGTTTTATTTAATTGCTGACCATGATAATTATAAATCATTTTAACGAGAATGATAGCAAATGGCAATGTAAGGTAAGGTAAGAAAATTGTCTCATTAAAACCGAATTCAAAATAAAGTATGAACGGAACAAAAAAAGAAAGAAGTAAAAAGAAAATGTATTCATATCTTGAAAATTCTCTTCCGAGAATAACAGCCAGAGTATTTTTACCTGCTTCTTTGTCTTCATCGATGTCACGATA
This sequence comes from uncultured Ignavibacterium sp., assembly GCA_937934185.1. Classification (GTDB taxonomy): domain Bacteria; phylum Bacteroidota; class Ignavibacteria; order Ignavibacteriales; family Ignavibacteriaceae; genus Ignavibacterium. The sequence goes on from CALHAB010000113.1 coordinate 22,500, forward strand.
ATTGTTCACAATAAGAATGTTTGTAATCAATGCACCGACGGGAAGCGAAACAAGAAAAGAAACAGTTGTAAACTCAAGATGATGAAGATAATAAGTTCCCATTGTTCCGATTATTCCAAAGAAGAGAAAAACAAATAAATCACCAAGGCCGTGATATGCAAGCGGATAAGGACCTGCTGTGTATGCAAGTCCTGCAACGATTGATAAAATTCCTATTGCCAGAATTTTCCAATCAGTTACATAAACGAGATACAAACCGAGAATAAAAGTTAAACCGAATACCAGAATTATTGCATTCCTCATTTCTTTAACGGAGATCAATCCGGCTGATAAAACTCTCAACGGACCTTTTCTTTTATCCGTATCTGCACCTTTGAGATGATCATATAAATCATTAGTGAAATTTGTTCCTATCTGAATCAGCAGAGAACAAACTAATGCAATGATTGAGTAAAGAGGATAAAATTTTCCCTGGTTAATTGCCAAAGCAGAACCAACCATAACAGGAACAACAGCAGCCGGAAGTGTTTTTGGTCGGCTTGCTAAAATCCAGTAATGAATTTTGTTTTCAGACTTCATCTGTTTTCAGATTAAGGAAGTTTAGGAAATTTTTTAAAGTCAGGTTTACGCTTCTGCAAATAAGCATTCTTACCTTCCTGAGCTTCTTCACTCATATAGTATAGTAATGTTGCATTGCCCGCAAGTTCCTGAATTCCCGCCTGTCCGTCAAGCTCAGCGTTGAAAGCAGATTTCAATACCCGAATTGCCATCGGACTGTGTTGCATAATTTCTCTTGCCCACTGAACTGATTCATCTTCAAGTTTATCAATCGGAACAACAGTGTTTACCAAGCCCATTTCAAGTGCCTGTTGTGCATTATACTGACGACACAAATACCAGATTTCGCGGGCTTTCTTCTGTCCGACAATTCGAGCCAAATAACTCGAGCCAAATCCGCCGTCAAAGCTTCCTACTTTAGGACCTGTCTGACCAAAGATTGCATTGTCTGCTGCAATTGTTAAATCACATACAACATGCAAAACATGTCCGCCTCCGATTGCATAACCAGCAACGACCGCAATTACAACTTTCGGAATACTTCTTATAATTTTTTGCAAATCAAGTACATTCAGTCTTGGTACTTTGTCATCACTTCCGATGTAACCTTTATCACCACGGATTCTCTGATCACCACCAGAGCAGAAAGCATATTTACCATCTTTGGATGGTCCGGCGCCTGTCAATAAGATTACTCCGACATTCTGATCTTCTCTTGCATCGTTAAATGCATCAATCATTTCTTTCACAGTCTCAGGTCTGAATGCATTTCTGACTTCGGGTCTGTTGATGGTTACTCTTGCAATTCCTTCGTCACCAAGTTTTTCATAAATAATGTCCTGATAATCTTTAACTTTTTTCCAGTTGTATTTCATAATTCTCCTTTTTATTTCTGAACTTGTGCCGGTAATAATTGATTGAGATAATTAGTAACAATTTCAATAAATCTCTTTGGTTCTTCTAAGTGAGTGTTGTGTCCGGAGTTTTTAACAACTTTATGCTTTGCTTTGTGAAAGCCCCGAACAATTTTCGAATTGATGAAAGTATATTTACTGTCAAGTTCACCGCTGATTAAAACAACTTTAACAGGAATACTTTTCAGTTTATCGTGAAGCGGAGGCATTATTCCGGTTGAAAATCCTTTGAGAATATTCATCATTCCGATTTTACTGTTATCATACTTTTTGCGATGAAGTTTTTTAATCTTGTCATTAGAAAATCTTCTTTGCGTGTTAAACATTTCCTGATCATACCAGATCTCAATAAATTCTTCCATAGTGTGATCGTGAATGAACTGAACAAGTTTCATATCATCTTCATATCGTTTTTTTCTTTCAGCATCATTCTTGATTCCTGCAGAAGAACTTTCAAGAATTAATCCTTTTATATCTTTTGGATAAGCTGTTGCAAATGATAATGCAGCACGACCACCCATCGAATAACCGATTAAAATAGCTGGTTGATTTAATGTCAGTTTGTCTTTAACAAATTTAATTTGTTCTACGATTGCCTCGGTGGTATAATAATCAGGATTAACTGGTTTATCACTTTTACCGTGACCAATCAAATCAATCGCAGCATAATTGAATGAATCGGGCAATTGTTCAATGATTGGAAACCAATCCTCAGCACTGCCCGTAAAACCATGAATAAATATTACAGTATCCTTTGCAGCATCAAATTCCCTAGGTAATTCAACATTGAGTTTGATACCTTTAAGATATAATTCCATACAATTGACTCACATTAAATTTTTTTTGTTTCACTCCAGAATTTTTCTTTCAATGATTTGGTAAAGAGAGAATCAGTTCTCACTTCCAAAATTAAGCATGATTTTAATTTGTTTGAATTGAGAATCGCCTTTTTGTAGCTGCTGAGTGATTTAATTAACTTATGGGTTAACCCAAAGCTTTCAGCTACTTTCTGGAAGTTCAGATTAATTGGTGTGATGAAATATTTATCAAAAATAACTCTCTGTTTTGAGATTGGCAGATATTCAAAAATTCTTCCGCCGTTGTTGTTTATTAAAATTATTTTCAACGGAATATCAAACTGCCTGGCAATCAGAAGACTGTTCAGGTCATAATAAAATGACAAATCTCCAATCACCAGATAAGTTTGTTGTTTGGAACAATGCGCTATTCCAAGTGCAGTTGCAATTATACCATCGATCCCACTTGCTCCGCGATTCTGAAAAACTTTGATGCCTTTATTTTTAACTGAAGAGAAAAAATCCAGATCGCGGACAGGCAAACTATTGCCGATAAATAAATTTGAATTTTCAGGAATCAACTCAAGTAATTCTAAAATAACATTTACTTCATTCAATGAATTTTTAAAAGTTTTCGACTTAACCTTTTCAATTTCTTCATCAAGTTTCTTTAAATAATTCAGCTTATCTGATGAAGCTTTTTCAATTCTTTTACTGAACAAATCCTGCAGAAAAAATTCCGGTTCACATTTTATAACCCTTGCTTTTTTAGTTGAGTCAAATCTGTCGCCGTGTTCGTTTACAACAACTCTTTTCACTTTGGAACGGACAATAAATTCCTCAAGATTCTGTGATGTTAAATTTCTACCGAAATGAATAGCAGTTTTTGGTGAAAAGATTTTTTTAAAGTCCTCATTTCTTATCAGAGCTTCATAGTTCGTGATAAGATTCGGAATTTCTATGTTAGAAAATCTTAATCCGGAATTAGCATCAGCGAATATGGGAATGTTATTTTTAACTGCGAATCTGCTCAGCAACTGAATAAAGTTTTTATCAAATATTCCTGCACCAACTGTAATCAGATCAATCGTCTTTTTATCCAATTTGAAACTCTCATTCACGATCGGTGAATTTTTCTTTGACAATAAACTTTCAGAAAAATTATTTGCGAAAGAAACAAGTGAATCATCAATTGTATCAGTTATTGAGTCTGGTTCAAATGGTTTTTCGAACTGAAAATTTAAATGAACAGGACCTTTTTCTGTTGCCGCTGAAATTTGAATTGCTTCATTAACAATAGTTAAAAGTCTTCTAAGATTCTTTTTGTCCGGAAAGGGAAGAGGAAGTTCGTCAAAAAATCTGATGTGATTTTTATAAATATTTTTCTGATTGATAGTTTGATTTGTACCTGTGTTTCTTAAATAAGCCGGTCTGTCTGCTGTACAAATTATCAGAGGCACGCGGCTTTGATACGCTTCGATTATTGCCGGATAAAGTTCTGCGGTTGCCGTTCCTGAGGTTGTTACAAGAACTACGGGTGAATTGGTTGCTTTAGCAATTCCAAGTGCAAAAAATCCTGAAGAACGTTCATCAACAATCGGAAATTTTTTAATTCTTTTTTCAGAAGCAATTGCAAATGTTAAAGGAGTACTTCTTGAGCCGGGTGATATGCAGGCATATTTGACACCACATCGGACAAGAAAATCTGTGAACACAGTTGTCCACAGAATATTTCTGTTAACTTTAATCTTCATTATTAAAAAGAGAAATTATCGGCTGAAGTTTTAATTCCGTCTCTTTAAATTCTTCATCAGGATTTGACTCTTCAACTATTCCGCAGCCGGCAAATGCAGTAAGTTTATTTTCAGAAACCAGAGCCGAACGGATTGCAACAAAGAATTCTGCATCACCGGATAAATTGAAGCAGCCAACTATTCCCGAATAAAGTCCGCGGTCAAATCCTTCAAGCTGTTTTAGTTCATCCAATGATTGTTTGGTCGGTATTCCACAGATGGCTGGAGTAGGAAAGATTGATTCCAAAAGTTGAAAATATTTTGCCGGCTCTTTAAGCCGTCCGGAAATTTTTGTCTGAAGATGCTGAATGTTTTTTAACCTTTTTATCAGCGGTGTTTCATCAATTTCAATACTCAGTAAATGCTTCTGAAGATTATCCCGAAGATGATCAATAACAATGTCGTGCTCTTTCTTGTTCTTTTTACTTGCAGAGAGCAGCAGTGCAAGATCAGAATCCTCATACTCATCAGAACCGCGGTTTATTGAACCTGCAAGTGCTTCAGTTCTGAATAAATCTTTTTCAAACTTTCCAAGCAGTTCAGGACTTGAACCAAAGAAATAGTTCTGACCGGATTTAATCAGAAAGTTCATACAATCGGAATACCCGGAATTAAGCTTTTCGAAAATTTCACTCCAGATAATTTTCCCTGAGATCCTGTATTCAACCTTTCGTGCAAGAACAATTTTCTGAAGCTTATTTTCTTTTATTTCGCTTATTGCTTCTTCAACTTTCTTTTTCCAGATTGAAAAATCATCTTCAGAAATTCTGTCTATTGTTGCTGAGGTTTTCCGTTCAGAGGGTTGTTTCATAATTTTTTGAAAAAAGTTCTGAGCTTCAGCAATGTGGTTTGTGGTTGAATCATCGTCAGCTGATGATGAGAAAAAGTTTTGAGCGCAGTGTATTTTATTTTCTCTTTTGAAAATCAGAAACTGTGGAATGAACCAGACAACTTCATTGAAGTCAGACCAGACTTTTTCTTTTGATGTTGATGGAAATTTCACATAACCAAAAAAGATTGGAAGACCTTCTACAATTTCACCTGCAGTAACATTCTCTCTGAAGTTTGAAATTACTTCGTCAATAGTTGATAAATTCTGAACCGAGTTTTCGATCTGATATATTTTACCAGCGGCAAGATATTCTGCATCAGAAAAAGGTTTTGAGTAGTAAATAAATGAATCAGAATTTCTGTCTATGGAATCAATGAACTCTGATATTTTGTCTCCTTGCAGAGGAAAAACAGCTTGATGAAAAATTAAGTTATCCTTAGTTAAATCTGTTAAAATATTTTGCACTGAATTATTCAATCCTGCTCAAACTTTATTTATCTCCTATTGTAAAATTAAGTTTTTGTGTTAAAAGTTCACAATTGACGAACTTTACAGTAAATCTGCTAAAAATAACAGTGCGGGGAGTAGTTAAAGCCGAAATTCCTGAGTTGAACCGCTGTAAAAAAATATTTTAACTTTCAAAAATTTACTTGGCTTTCGTCGGTGCTTCCTTGAACTTCAGATGAGGTGTTAGCTTAAATCTGATTGAATGATTTCTTTCACCGAAATAGTTTTTATCTCCCGTTAAAATTAATTCCTGATCTTCTTTGCCTTCTGCATCACCTGAAATTTTTCTTGCGACAGGGTCGTAACAAATCTGAATGTCTCGCGCATCACCTTTTACAAAATCAAGATAAGCATCAAAATTGAAATCGCCGATTTTATATTTTTCAATTACAGAAATTTTAATCGGAATGCTAAGAGTATTGAGCATAGGTATTTTATGCTTTATCGGAGTTTCAATTATGCCATCTTTATTCCAGTCAGTAATTGTATCGCAAAAACTTTGTCCGGCTGCTTCAATTTCAACTATAAAAGTTTTTGGTACAACATCAAGCTTTTCATTTCTTGCTGAGTAATTTGTTATGCCTTGTATTCTGTTAATCTCAAGCCACAATTCACGATCTCTTTCTGATGGCTGAAGAAATTTTTCTTTCAATATTTTTTGCTCTGAAAATATTCCGTCAGGATTATCGTAAATAGTTAAAATAAATTTTTTCGAACCTAACAGATAATCAATTCTCACATAAGCATAAATTTTACCTCTCAGTGCACTCAGTTTATTAACAGCATCAATCTCATAATCAAAGTATTTAGCTGAACCTGAATTTTTCAGTCCGATATTCCTAACAATTTTAAGTGTATCATTAATGATTTTCAAAGTGCCTTCAATTCCTGCCTCAGCGATTATAAAATCTGTATTTAATTCACCTGAAAGATCAAAATCAATAAATGGAAGCAGCTCTTCGTTCAATTTCAGGTCTGAGGGATTGAAATCTTTGATTAGTCCTGCTTGACCATTTGTAATAAGTTTCCCTCCAACACTAAAAGGACCGAAAGAAAATTCAATACCTGATTCCCAGTTCAATTCTCTGAAATATTTTTTCTGAGAGGAACTTCTAAGATTATCTTCAACCGCTTTGTTATTCATCAGAAAGAGCAGTACATTGTTTTGGGCAGGAGTATTAAAAACTCTGTCCATAAGCTTAAGTGCTGGTACAATTTCTCCAAGAATTTTTATTTTAACTTCAACATCGCTGTTTGAATTTACAATCATTGCTGAACTTTTTTCTTCTGCTGAAAAGTTAATTCTGGAATTTATTTCAACACCAAAGTTATTGTCGCCGAATTCAACCGACCAGTTCTTATTCTTATTAATCGGCCAGGACTCTTTTGGCGTTCCGGATTTTAATGCAGATTGAATTTCATTCACCGTAACTATGCCGCATGGAGTGAATCTCAGGTTTTCTCTCGCAGAATATTTTGAAGATTCATTCAGACTTAATTTTTGTTTTTGCAAATGCTCGTAGGGATATTTTAATCTTCCTAAAATAATTTCCTCATCTCTGTCCCGAAGTGAGTAACCAAATTCATTTAGCTTTTTTTCGATCTCATTTACTTCACTTAAAAATTTTTCTGCAGTAACAGATTTTCCATTTTTCAGTTTGATAGTTTCTGATTTATCTATCTTAAAATCGCTGTATGTGAATGTTTTGAATTGAACAGGTTTTAATTTATTGAATTGTATCAAGCTTGAAGGAATTTTTATTTGCTGCGGGTTTCTGAAATATATTTTTTGATTAACCTGCAGTTGATTGGCTGTATTTTGCGGGTTGATATTCTGGAAGCAAAGAAGTATAAAAAATATTATTACTGAGAATTTTAAGAGGTTCGTTTTCATTTGAATCCTCCTGATAATATTTTTTTGAAAGAACGATGATATTAAAAAAAATTTATGGAATTCACATTTCAAAATTAATATTAATGTCAAAAGTATTTAACACAAATCCATAATCACCACAAGCTTTACTTAATTAAAATTTCTAAAAGTTAATATCTTCCTCAACGGTTTCAAGTATTCTAAGATAGCTGTCGTATCTTTCCTCTGAAATCAATCCTTCTGATACCGCTTTGACTACTGCACAGCCAGGTTCGTGTTTGTGTGTGCAGGTATTGAATCTGCATTCGTTTATGAACTTTGTGAATTCGATAAAATAATGTCCGAGGTCTTCTTTTTTGATTCCATAAGGATCAATTTCGCGAACGCCGGGAGTGTCAATTATGTAAGTATTTTCTCCGACAAAAAACATTGTGCTTGTTACAGTGGTGTGAGTTCCTTTTGAAGTATAATTACTTATCTCTCCGACTTTAAGATTCAACTCAGGATAAATTTTATTCAGCAGTGAAGATTTACCAACTCCTGATTGTCCCCAGAATAAATTCTTTTTGCCGGGCAGTTTTGATTTCAGCTCTTCAATTCCTGTATCGGTTTTGATTGAAGTAAGCAGCACCTCATAACCGATTCCGGAGTATAAAGATTTCCAGTAATCAACTGAATTATTCTCATCAAGATCAGTTTTGTTGATTATAATCTTTACATTAAGCTGAGAACTTTCGCAGGCAACTAAAAATCTGTCAACAGTTTTATGATTGAAGTCCGGCTCTGAAATACTTGTTACGATAAAAACCTGATCAATATTTGCAGCGATAATCTGTTCAAGTCTTTCGCCACGATAACTTGCGCCTCGTATTTTGGGTGCTTTTCGGGAGAGATAATTTTCACGGGGAAGAATTTCATAAATGAATCCCGTGCCGTCATCATTCAGATCGAATTTAACTTTGTCACCGACTACGGCAATATCTGTATGAAAGAGTTTGTCTTTTTTAAGTGAATATTCCTTTTTGAACTTTCCACGCAGCACACAACGGATTTGTGCGTGGGATTTGAGTTCATAAAGGTAATAATCTTTACTTTCCACTCTTGAAATAATTCCTTCGATTACAAATCTCCTTCATTTATGTTAGTACAAAATTACAACTTTAACATTGATTTTTCTGATATATTAAAGGGATGGAGTAGATTAATTTCTGTCTTCGGCAGGTAAAAGTGATTGAAAGATTGATTGATTGGGTGCCTACTTTCAGCAGGTAAAATTGATTGGGTGATTGGATGCCTGCTTTCAGCAGGTAAAATTGAATAGAAGAATGATTAATTATGAGTTTATCTAATCACTGTCTGTCATTCCGAAAACCTGATTTATCTTGTTGAGGAATCTTTGGAATTAAACTTTGGTTGATAAAATTGATGAATGAAATTTTACTAATGAACTTATCTTACATAAATCAATGAAACCTTCCTCGGGGTTTTGTCAGAAATAAAATTAGAAAAATCTTAGCAATCTCAGGAAGCCTCGAAAGTTTTTAACAAATGTTCTTAAAAAGAGTCACTAAATTTTAATTAAATATTTTTCATAAAAATTTATTGACATCACAATAAAAAATTCATAAGTTTCCATCAGCAAAACAAAGGAAATATTTTTTGCAAAATGGGAAGCTAAATATTTCATCAACTTCTGAAACTCCTCTAAAACAAAATCACAAGCCGAAACTGCTCGATTTGGTAAGAACCGAACTGCGGGTTAATCATTACGAAAAGGAATTAAATAAAAAAATAAAAGCTGAATCAACATACAAATCAGAAAGTCTGTATTATTTAAAACATAATTATGATACTCATTTGCTGGAAATGGGGCAAGACATAAGAACCATACAAGAATTGTTGAGTCACTATTTTGTTAAAACAACAATGATATATACCTATGTTTTAAACAGAGGACTTGGAGTTAGAAGTCCGATAGACTGAAATGAGTAAGGATGATATATATGCACAACCTATTTTTAAATATTGGGATTTTGAGAAGATTTGAGAATAATTGGCACGTAGTTATGCAGCTGCACGCATATCTATGTACCTTAAGTAATAAATCTGTGCAGTATAAGTA
>CALHAB010000114.1 GCA_937934185.1 uncultured Ignavibacterium sp.
CTTAACTCGTTCAAGTTCTTGATATAATTCACTGAATGATTGCTTACTCGTCTTAGATATCTTATATAATGATGCTTGTAATTCTGCGTCATATGTCCCGAGACCACCAAGTTTTTCTTGAAATTTTTTTATTAAATTCTCGTCATCGTCTGCTCTTTCTTTCTTTTTTCGTTCTATTATATCTAAGAAGATCGTATATGTTATATAACCGCCAACTCCGATCAATGCAAGAGGTCCGAGAATAGCAAGCCATCTTGACTTCGCAAGCATAGCTTGAGTTTCAAGAGTTTTTCCGAAAAGCAAAACTTTTGCGTTTGCTAACATTACTCCAAGCTCTAAACTCTTGATAGCTGCAATGATTCCGTTGCCGGCTGTTATAGCTAGTGCGAATGCAACTATACTTGCCGATACAATCATAAGTCCTTTTGATAAATTCGGGAATCTTGTTAGTAAAGAATTTATTGACTGTGCTAAAAAAGTTATTGACTGAACGATTGTTCTTAACGCCGGCTCTAATGCATTGAAGAATGCTATCTTTAATCCTTCGATTGCGCTACTTAGTGACTTATAATCTCCTTCAAGATTATTATTATTCTTAGATGCAACTTCTGCTGCTTTTCCTTGCTCACGCAATGCGTGAGATAATTCTTCAATTCTATCTCCTCCCGCTTTAATTAAAGATAAGACTCCGCTCGCTGACTCTGCCCCGAAGATCGTTGATAACAATTCAACTTGCTTAACTTCGCTCAAGTTTTTAAAACTTTTATTAAAATCGTTGAAAATATCTCTCATCGGTCTCATCTGTCCGCTTGTATTAGTTATCTCAATGTTAAGTGCTCTTAGTGCGTCTTTTGCTTCTTTCGGCGGATCCGATAATCTTAGAAACATTGATCTTAACGCTGTTCCGGCTGACGATGCTTTAATTCCTGCTGAACCCATGATTGAGATCATTGCGCCAACTTGTTGAATCTCTACTTTCAAACTTGATGCAATACTTCCGGCATACTTCATTGATTCTGCAACTTCAGAGACGGATATTGTTGAACTATTCGCTGTTGAACTCAAGACGTCTGCAATAAGTCCGATGTCTTTCGCTTGCAAGTTGAATTGACTCATCGTATCACTCGCAATAGACGCTGCTTGTGCTAGTGATAATTCTCCGGCTGCTGCTAGATTCAATACTTCACTTGTTCCTTCAAGAATCTGTTTCGAACTTAAACCGGCTTTCCCGAGTTCAACCATTGCGCTCGCCGCTTCACTTGCTGAAAATTGAGTTGTTGCTCCAAGCTTTTCTGCTTCTTGTCTCAATAATCGCATGTCTTCTGCGCTTGCATTAGTCGCCGCTTCTATTCTTGACAATTGTGTTGTGAATGACATTCCGATCTGCTGAATATCTCTGAATATAGAGATAGCTCCGATTGATGCTGTGATTGTAGTGAGAGTCTGAACGAAGTTCTTAGTTAGTTCATTACTTTCTTTTATATTTTTTTGAAAATTATTTCCGAAGTTAGTTACACTTGAAGAAGTCTTGTTTATCTCTTTATCTAGTTTTTGGAAAGAATTTTCTGCTTTTGCCGATGACTCAATAATTTTTTGATTTGTATTACTTGTTGCTCTAAGCAATGAATCAAGAGATTGAATAGCTTTGTTTGTCTTGATCTCGTATTCTGCATAGATTGATTCAATTGCCGGCATTTTTGTTTTCCCTTAAAAATTAAAAATTAAAAAAACTTAACTAAGCTATTGTATTCTTGCTTAGTCATCTTCATGTCTTTATTGACGATCTCTCTTGCAAGTTCATTCATTGTCATCTCTCTTGTTATAGTTCCATTTTTCATGTCGTCAATAAATTGTTTCAAGCTATCAATAATTTTTTTACTACTATTATTCCTCCCGTGAATTATCTCTAAGTTTTCAATTTCGTCAATTTTTTTCTCTGTTTCTCTAATTAAGTATAATCGTAACATTACGTTATACTTATAATCATTCCAAGAATCGATCTCATCGTAACTATATCCAGCAAGTCTTAGACACTCTCTATAGTAGACACTATTGTAGACTCTTTTTTTTTACTCTGTTCGTCTTGATTAAGTTCTACTCCAAGACTAGCTAATCTTAAGAAGTAAAAAAATTTCTCGGTTTCATTTTCGGGAATTGAGTAAATAAATTCTTTCACTTCATTATAGTTCTCTATAATATATTCAAGATATTGTCTAGTCTTGAGTGTTATATCTGCAATAGTAGTATCGATACTTGTAATCGTTGAATTATATTCTTCTAATTCTTCACTTGTTAACTTTTTTCTTTTTGTGAATTCTTTAAGTTTTTCTTGTAAGTCAATAAGTTTTTTTTGACTAAGTTTCAAACTATCTTGGAATTCACTTAACTTGATTGACGCAAAGATAGACTTAGCATTGATTGTCTTGACTATCTTTACTTCTGTTTCAGTCTCAATTGTGAGACTGAACGGCTCAATCTTGTAACTTAAGATATTCTTCAACTTCATCTACAATATCTTCACTTAAGTAAGCAACGAATACATAAGTCTCTGCGTCTTTAGATGCGAATAGTGAATAAACGCCGTCTAAGAATTGAATCTTGAAGTGTCTATAATTCTCTGAACGTAACTTATCAATGTTATCAATAACTTCTTGACTATTATTCATAATTTATTTCCTCCATAAATAATTTATTGATTAAACTTAAACTAAGGATCCCAAGTGATTGCTGTGGGATTGATAGCTCCGAAGTATTCTTTTCCGTTTATTTTATACTTCTCGCTATAATACACCTTGCCTGTGAACTTAACGGTGTGAACTGTTGTTGCATCCATTTTCTTTTCTATTGTTGCAAGTAAGTGGACATTGAATAAGTCAAGACGATCTAACGGATTAGTTGATTCTACTCCGTCCTT